>CAVLAV010000073.1:5366-8121 GCA_963660735.1 bacterium | reverse complement strand
GTGTATATTAAAGAATAAACTTGTTCCGTTATATTTACAGTCCCCGCGGTTTCCGTAACGGTGTTCCCGCTCCCGTCCGTCATTTTATTAAACTTTGAAGTTTCGGTATCTAACGTATAATCGCTTAATTCTTGCTTGCCTACTCCCGCAAACGATATTAAATATTTATCAGCGTTGAAAATTTCTTCTACCGTCGGAATAGTAAAGCTCCCCGGTTTTACTATTGATTTTATAATATCGCTAATATAATACCCCGATATGTTTTTGCTTATTACAGAATCTATCGAGCTAAAATTATAAATTCCCGAATAATTCCCTGCGGCAAAATATGAGCCCGATTCCGTGCTTGTCATATTCGGCAACGCGTTTGTAAATGTCAAGCTGTCGCCGATAAACCCCTCTAAAAGCTTCGTCCGCTCGATTAAATAAATCTCGTGAGAATATTTACCGCTCCCGACGGGTACTTCCGCCGCGTTATCGCTTGCCACTATAAAATATTTCGTGTATGTTTGCGTAAATTTCTTTGTAACCGCCGAATATTTCGCCGTTAAGCTGTCATCTTTTGAATAATAAGTTCCGCTGATTTCCGTTAAACCGCTGTCTGACTTTTCCGCAATTTCCGCAAGCATTGCCGCGCTTGCCGTCGCTTCCGGCGCGTTCGTGATTATCACCCCCACAACCGTTTGCGGCTCAAAATATTCTTTGTCGATATATCGCAAGGTCAAATTGACTTCGTCTAATTGTTCATCTAACAGCGCGCCCATTTTTAAAGGTGATACTACGTAATTTGAATAATCCACGCCGTCAATTATTATTTTTATCGTGTTCATATATCGTAGCTCCCCCGGCTCCCGCGTGAGCCTGCACGCACCATTTGCATGCGGATTGTTTCATTCTCTATTGTCTGCTTTAAATCGATTGTCCTTTGCGCCTGACTTGTGCTTTGCATAAAGCTGATTGTCTGCGAAAAAACGCTCAAACCCGCCCCGATTGCCGCGCCTGCTAACCCGCCGACGGCAAGCCCCGCCGCCGCGCTCCCTAATACGCTTAATCCCGCGTTTATTCCGCGCGTTTGTAAATCTACTTTCTGCTGTAATTCACTGCTCCCCGTTCTAAGCTCCACGGTACTTTGTTTGTACATATATTCGCTTTTCACAACTGCCACCGCCTGTTGCACCGCGTAAAGGCTTGTTATTTTTTGCCAAATCTTCCCCGCCGTTTGTGCGCCGCTTGTGCTTGTTTCCGCTGTCGGTTTGTTGTTCTCTGCGTTCGTATTTGTCGAAGTTTTAGCAACCGCGGGCGATTTTCCACCACCGCCGCCCCCGCCGCTCTCGTTCCTGATTATGTACTCATATGTTGCCATTGCCGCACCTCGTTATTGTATTTTCTCCCATTGCTCCGTGTCGCTGTCCATTTGTTCAACGCTTGCGCCCGTTCCAAAGATGAAAATATCCCCCTGCTTAATGTCTTTAAATGCAAAACCCGCCGAAGTGCTTGCTTTTACTCTTATTTCGCTCACGCCGTTCCTGCAATAAACAAAATATTCAAAATTACCCTCCGAAGATACGTATAAACTATTATTTTTTAAAGCTCTGTATATCTTGTATTTGCTCGAAAATGCGATGAGCCCGTATTCCTCTTTCGTTTCGTTTATCTGCAATTTTTCGCCAACGTTCAAAACCCCGCTCGCCGTCGCCGTGGAATCCGATAAAACTATCAATTTATAAACCGTGGAATTCCCCGCAACGATTTTCGCCACGTGCGCATACCCGTTTGAGCCGTTCAGCAAGAAATCTCGTATAACGCTGTTAACCCCCTTTAAAATCGACGGAAACTCTACCGCGCACGCGAACGTGTCCGCTACCGTCAACGTGCTTGTACTCCGTCCGCGGTTCGCGTATACCGTCGTTTCGTTCGTCGTCTGCCGCTGTATTGACATTGACGAATACGGCACGGCTTCGCCGTCTATGTATAACTTCCATTTCCGCGAATTATCGCCGTTTTCTATGATATTATAAGCGCATACAAGCGAATATGTAAAACAATCGCCCAATTCCGGCAACTGTTCCCGCATACCGCCGTCAGCAATCGAAAACACCGCCGAAATATCGTATTCTTTCCCCGCGCCGTCCGTCAATGAAAAATTCAAAGTCTGCGCCGCTATATTGTCAAGCCGCTTTCGAATTTGTGCTAAAAATGTAACGTTACCAATCTCTAACAATTCCGACGTAGTCGTGCCGTCTGCGTTATGTATCACCTGCACAACGTCTTCTTCGTCATCTTGACAAGGTACAACTATAACCGCCTCATTCGTCATCGTGGCGACAATATACCCACCGTCATCGGTGTATACGTTCGATATGTCGGAAGCCGTGTTTGAATATATCCCGTTTATAACAGTCGTAGCCGCGTTTTTTACTCTGTATGCCTTTTTAAATGCGCCCGTGTCCGTGAATAGCTTGTATTCTATCCCGCCCGTCAAACCGTTATTCAGTCGCTCTTCAAGCTCTGCCGCAAGCTGTTTTAACTCAATCATTCGTTTTTACCTCTTCCAAAACATTTTTAAGCCGCGTTCGGATTCGTCTATCTACCACTTCCGCGCATTTATCAAACCACCCCTCGTTCGGGTTTTTTTTACCGCGCCACGGCTCGTTTGTATAAAATACATACGGCGCGATTGCTTCATCTATAAAAATATGGCATTCTTTCCCGTCTGCGCTGAATACTATTTTTAAAGCGTTGTAGCGCATATTCC
>CAVLAV010000073.1:0-5356 GCA_963660735.1 bacterium | reverse complement strand
CTTTTGAATAGACTATTGCAAAACGTTTTAAATGCTCTATCCGTCATTTTAACTCCATCGGGTTGTCCTTGTTTATCAATCGAATTATTTTTTCCGTTTGCGCCGTTTCTGTAAAAAATCGCAACGCTTGCTTGCTTTGCTCCGCTTGTATATTCTCCGATACCGCCGCAATCTGCCAAAATTGCCCGTCTTGCGTTACTATGTATTGCTTCTCTTTAAAATCTATCGCCGCCCGCGTTTTTATCGCCGTGCTTTTCCCCTCTACCAATAACGTATTTATTATTGTCCGATATTCCCGGCTCCGATTATCAAGCATTTCATAAGTAAACCGTTCGCCGCCGTCGCTCGTCGTTACGGGCTTTCGCTTGTACCACGTTCCCGTCAAATATTCCGTATCTTTCTTTGCGCACATTTCGCTTAAAAAGTCCATTTCATCACCCCACCGCAAGGTTCGTCAGCGCGCGCCCCGTTTCAGGTATTACGCGGTCAAATATGCTTTCTAATCCGTCGCTTGCGTATAATTCCCGCTCTTCCTTTTTGATACTCAAAGATAAATCGCCGTCTTGTTTTACATAAAACAATTGTTCGAGCATTGCTTCCTGTATAACCTTGCGCCCCGTTTCCGTCGTCGCTACGATTTTATCCTGTATTTCGTCGAATCCGTATTCGTGCAACTTTCTATAAGTCACCGCCGCTACGCGCTTTAAAAACGCATTTACGCCGTTCCCGTTGTCTTTTGCTAATACGTTTAAATCAATGTCCAAATAATCAAGCGCGGCTTTCGCTGTCAATACGTACCGCCCCGTTAAACCGTCATAAATCATATATTCCGTGTCGTAAGGTTCTATAAACATTTTTTCGCACCTCGCTGTTTTTTATGGTCGCGGGTTGTTATCGTACAGCCCGCAAAAACGCGTAAAAGGAAGAAAAAACAAATAACTTTCTGTAAGTGGGAACGGCTTTTTTAAGATGAAAACCGTTGAAAACATCCGCGCGCACTCTTTGCATTTAATTGCAATAACGCGCCCGCGCTCTCGCCTTTTTAGGACTTCGCCGTCAAGGACTTCGATACCGCATAAGTTGCCGCCGCGGTGTTCGCCGCCGTAATCGATACGCTCGCCGCCGTGTAGCCCGTCGCCGTAATCGATACAGTAGCCGCGTCGCCCCTGCTCAATACGAACGTATACGTGCCGTCTGCGTTGTTCGAATAGCCTACTACGTTACCGTCGCTCTTCTTTATGTTAAGAAGCGCGTTTGCAATCGCCGCGTCGCTCGTGCCTTTAATCGTAAGCGTAACGGTTGTGGTATTCGCGCTGTCGTATACGCCGACTTTCGCGCCGTTGCCGTAATCCGCATTTTCGAAGCCGTAAGACTTGATTACGTCGTTGAAGTTGCTCGGCGCAACAACCGCTTTTCCGTTCTTGTCGATAGGGTTCGTAAAGTCGGAAAGATTGCTCGAAGTAGATACAATTAAACCAATCGAAGAAGGACGGGTTACACCTGCGCCCCACTGCCACAAGTTCTGAATCTTAGTGCCTACCGCGTTACCGCTGTTCGGAATCTGGTTGATAATCGTTGACGAACGCCCAAAACCCGTACCTTCCGCGTTCGCGATATACGCCTGCACTTTGTCAAACTGCGCGAAATTGTCGGAAGTAATGCCCGCGTATGCCGCCGCCTGCCGCCAATACGAATCCGGCACAACTTTGATTATAACGGACGAATAAACGCCGCGCGTGAGCGTGCCTATCATCTGCCCGTCTTCGGTAATCCCGCCGCCTAAAAGCATTTTCTGCGGCAAGTCGCCCGCGTTCACAAGTACGCCGTTATTGATTGAAAAGAGTTTGTCGAAGAACGCTTGCTTCATAACAATAACGCATTCGTCAAGCGGATAGTACACAGCACCTTCGCTCCAACCCGTCTGCGGGTTCGTCATCGTGCCGATGAGCTTGTTCATAACCTGCTGCAAATATCCGCTCGTTTCTTTGGAAAGGTCTACGGGGATAATATTGCTGTTTTCGGTTGCCGCCGCGCGGGCTAAACCGCCGATGAGCTGAGTCGCAAGCAAGGTAGAATCTTCCATATTCGCCACAACCTGCGGAATCATTCTCGTACGCTCCGCCACAAGCGGCAACGAAAGCATATTCTGCGAGATTTTGTAAATCAGTGTAGCCTTGTCGTAAACCTGATTAAAGGTAATGTCTACACCGTCAGTTTGCAGTTGATCGGGAAGCTCTGCATTTTCTAAGCCGTCATTTCCGGGCGTGCCTGCGATAGTATGCCCGGGGTAGTCCGTAAGGCTTATAGTTCTCGGCGCATAAGTCGGGGGTGCCATAATGGGAACGCGTACAGCCGATACGCCCTCCGCCTGCGCGGTCATAGACTTAAAGCCTTTACCGTCGGCAAAAATCTTCGCGTTTAAAAGGTTTCTCATCCAGATATTGTAAAGTGCTCTATCGGTGAGAATGTCTTTTGCGTTCGGATAGTTGCCGTTGCCTTTTCCGTAAGAATTGTAGGATTTCGCAATCCCTGACAATGCTTGCGCATACAACGTGGAATCGCTGATTCCGTTAGTTTCAATAATTCCTGCCATTTTTTTAATCTCCTTTGCAGTTTATTTTTTTATCTGTTTCTTAAAAGTCTTTCGACGTCCGCGGCACTGTATTTGTCGCCGCCTTTTTCGCCCGCATAACCGCCGTTAAGCCCAGTTGCGTACTTTTTCGACGATTCCGCAAGTTTGCTTTCATCATCGCTCGCTTTTTGCGATACAAGCTTTTCCAACAAGTCAGCGATACGGTCGAGAATAAAAACTTGCTTTTGCTCCGCTTCCGCTTCGTCTGATTCTTCGGGTTCGCTCTCGTCTGCCGCGGGCTCTTCCGCGGACTCTTCCGCGGGTTTCTCCTCGGGTTCGCTCTCGTCCGCTTTTTCAGCTCCCTCGGCTTCGTCTACGCGGTCTTTTGAGCTCTGCTCGTCTTTCTCTTCGTCCGCTTCTTCTTGCGCGCCTACGCTCTCGTCTACGCGGTCGGAAAAGCTCTGTTTGAATTGCTCTTTGTCTTCGTCCGACAAACTCTCATAAGCTTTTTTCACTTCTTCAAGCGTTGTCGGCTTGTCTTTTTTCCCGAACATTTTTTTATCTCCTTTAAATATTTTTTTGTCGTTTTTCATCTTGTTTTCAAGGGTGGTCTCTGCTCCTGCTGTGGCTCATTTCTCCGCACCTCCTATATTTTTACGCGCATCGGATAATATGCGCGCCCGTTCGCGTGGCTGTATTGCTTGTATGCTTCATATTCAGCCGCCGCCGCTTTCCTTAATCTCAAACTCTCTTGTTTTTTTCCTAACGCCGCCGCCATTCCCGCGTTCGCTTTTGTGGCGCGTATCTCTCGCTCCATTTCCCGCTGTCGCTTCGTTATCGCGTATTCCTTTTTCCTCTTCTCTTCGCTTATATACTCTACCGCTTGCCCGTGATACTCGGCTAACTTGTGCCGACAATTAAAACCGAAGAGCCCGTTTTGATATACTCGCCCCGCTTTCGTCGTGTATCTGTCTGCGGGGTTCTCCGTCGCTTCTTCAAGCGGTACGTATTTCTGCCCGTCTATCTCGCCCCGCGTTCCGTCTAACGAATATATCCGCCCCTGATACGGCGCGCAACGTTTCGAACAGTCCGCGTGAGCTGAACATATCACAAGCCGCGCCCCGCTCGCTTTTAATTCCGCGATTTCGTCTTTGTGGTCTTGATACCGCACTTCCATTTCCGCAAGGTTTCGCAAGCTGTTTCGCCCTGTATAATCATTCGGATCAACCGCTTTTTCGCTTGTTATCCTTTCTAATGTCGGCTTGATTTTCTCTTTCCATATATCACCGTAAAATCTCCCCAACGGCACGCCTTTATTCACCGTTTCCACCGCTTCAAAGCTCCCGCCGCTTTTCTCTATCTTCACCCCGTAAATCCGCTCTATTTCGCGCCTGATTTCGGGCGGCGGCTCTCTATTCGGCTCAACCGCTCTCGCGCCGTTATGCCCCGGTTCCGCGCGTTTCGCAAGGTATACAAGCAACGCGGGCGTTATATCAAGTCTTCGCCATAATTCCCGCTGTCGGTTCGCGTATGCCGTCAACGATTTCGCCGTGTCGCGTTTCAATCGCTCAATTGTAATTGATTGCAACGCTTGCCCGATTATCGCTTTCAATTCCCGCTCCACTCTTTCCCGCGGGTATCGCCGAATATACGAAAAACGCATTAAATCGCGGATGTCATTCTGCGCTTCCTCTATCGCTTGCGCCGACTTGTTCAACTTGTCCTTCGCTTGCTCCATTTACGCTATCTCCGAAATAGTCTTTGTCGTTAAAATCAAACCCGCCCGCCCTCTCGCGTTTCGCCTTTTCTTCATCGTCCGATTTTATCTTTTGTAAATACTCTTGCGTTTCGCGCTCCGTCAGGTTGTTTATAAGTTTCACCGCAATTTCTTTCGGTATCAAACCGCTTTCGTAATTCTGCCGCATATTTTCGTCGTATTGTAATTTATTGCCGATATAATCGCCGAATTGAACTTGCACGCTTTCGCTTGTGTATCCCTCTTGAAAAAGGATTTCCCGCACCGCTCGCGAAAATACGGGTATTATTATATTATGCGAATCTCTTACGCTTGCCCTCGTCAAGTTCTCTTCCGCCGTTACTTCCGTTGCCGTCTTTGCCGAATTGTCGGGCGTTAAATACGGGAAAATCGATGTCGGCGAATACCCGGAACGCACCGCCGCAAGCCGTTCGTAGATTTCAAGCATTTTTCCGTATTGCTCCGCGCGTATATCAAATTGCACGGGAAGCGGCGCGCTCTTCTCTTTCTCAAACCCGCTCGGCATTATATACACGAATGAGTCATCGCCATAACGCCCGATTTCGCTCGTCGTTACGTTAAACTTCATCCCCGGGTTCTGCGCTTGCAAGCTCGCTAATGTCGCCTGCAAAAACTGTTTCGGGCATATAATCTTTCCTTCGCCGTTTAATACGTCTACAAGCATACCGCTAAATACTACGTCTATACTCCATAAAATGTCCAAACAACCATATAACAGCGGGTCGCCTAACGGGCTTTCGGGTATGCAACTATTCGAAGCCGTCCGCGATAATAACCACACGCCTAAACCGTCGCGCGCTTCAAGCGGCAATTCTTCGTTTAATTCCGTTACCCCGATTTTTTTTATCTCGTTTTGCACTCTCAACGGCAATTGTTCAAACTGCACCCCGTCAAGCTCCACATCCGGCAAAATCGGCGCGCTTTCCGTTCCGCTCTTCGAAAATACTTTGTATTTGATTACCTTTTTGCCGTTCTCATTGTATTTTCGTTCTTCTACTAACCAATAG
>CAVLAV010000072.1:0-8249 GCA_963660735.1 bacterium | reverse complement strand
ATTACACCGTTGAGCTTGCCAAAGACACCTGGACGTATGTCGAAATTCCTTTGACATGCTTCGGGGAAGTCGGCACAAAGTTAAGCGCGGTGAGCATTGCTTGTTCCGGACCTTATATTTATATCGACGAAATATCCGTTACGGAGATAGACCTTACCGATAATTTTACAAGTAAATTTACCGACGGAACGATATTCAGCGGTAACGGCGAAATTGAGTTTATAACGATAGGACTTCCCGTTGATGCGTCCGGCAATAAAGCGGTTGGCAACGGCGCGGTGAAACTGACGGGCAGCTGGGCTTCGAAGCAGTTTAACTTTGACGAAGTAACGATAACCGCATCGTCCGTTATGCGGCTGCGCATGTACCGACCCGAAAGCGTTGAGTTGATATATTTGGGAAAAACTACAGCTTCGCTTGTTTGCATAGGCGAAAACCCGACGGAAGGCATTTATAAATGTAAACTTGCCGCAGATAGTTGGGCGTATGTCGAAATTCCTTTGACTTGTTTCGGGGAAGTCGGCACAAAGTTAAGCGCGGTGAGCATTGCTTGTTCGAGAATTTCGGAAACCGAACCCGGCTATATCTATATCGACGAGATATCGGTGAAATAACGCATAGGAGGGAAATATATGAGCGGTGAATTTTATTAGCGGCGATTTTGTAAAACGTTCGGCAAAAACATTCGGTAAAAAGCGGCGCGAGTCGCAAAAAAACATAGAGGAGAGAAAAAAGATGAAAAGCAACAATGATTTCGGAAACGAGTCGGCAAAACGGACGTACGTTGCTCCTATGGTAGAAATAAAAGCCATAGAAGTTGATGTCGTTACCTCAAGTGCGGGGGGGGGGGGTAATCTAACCTTTGGCGATTATGACCCTACCAATTGGAAGTAAAAATTCGGGAGAAAAGATTATGAAAAAATTTATTTTATTATTATTATGTTTAGTTACATGCGCAGCGTCTGCAATGGGTTTAGTCGGTTGTTCGAAAGATACCGATAGCGAAACAAAGCAAGAGGATACGTTTACTCCGGTAAGCGACGGCGGGAATTATACGCCGGACGGTAATTATTGATTAAAGGGGGCAAAAAACATGAAAACATTAAAAATCGGAAAAAAACTTATCATGGCGGTTTTAGCGTCGCTTTCCGCGTGTTGTATATTAGCCGGAGTTAAGTCGGCGGATACCGCATTTGCGGCGAACGCAAGCGGCGAATCGGCAAGCGAAACCGTTGCGACTACGATAGCGTTCACCGAAACCAAAGTTAACGTATCGAAAACAGGCGATAAAATGCTTATCGCTACAGCTATAAACAATGCCGAATATTTACAAAATGTTTCCGCGCTCGGTTATACAATCGACGGGTATACCGTAACCGCCGACGATTTTACCGAAACGAGCAAATATTATAGTTCGGTAACGCTTGGCACAACCACACAAACGGCGAAAGAGATATTCGGCGACGCGGCAGACGAAGATTCGAAACTGTTGATTTGGGAAGTTGCATATAAAGCAGGCTCTACCTATAAAATAACGGCTTACGCTACGATCGGAAACAATGAAAGTACCGTTAACGGAACTTTAAAAGAGTATGCATGCGTAAAACTCGATCCGACGGTAACCGCCCCCACCGCTAACACATTAGCCTATACGGGCGAAGCGCAAGCGCTTGTAAGCGCAGGCTCTGCAGTCGGCGGAACTATTCAGTATAAGTTAAATGACGGCGAGTACGGCGAGACTATTCCCACCGCAACAAATGCCGGCACATATACCGTTTATTACAAAGTAGTCGGCGATAGCAACCATAACGACGTTGCGGAAGCAAGCGTAGAAGTTAAGATTGAAAAAAACTCCGTTACGGTTGAATCGAATCCGACAGCGAAAGTAAATCTGATTTATAGCGGCGAAGGACAAAATTTGATTACTGCGGGTTCGGTAACAAACGGAACGTTTAATTATTCAATCGATAACGGCGAAACTTGGACGGCAGCGATACCGCAAGGCTCCGCCGCGGGCGATTATACGGTAAAAGTAAAAGTCGTCGGCAACGAAAACTACGCCGATAAGACAGACTTTGACGACGTTATCGTAACAATATATTTACAAGTATCGTTCGGAAACGTTGAAACTGTCATTGACCCCGTACTTGTAAAAACAAATGAAACCATCGAAGCCCCCAAAGAACCGACCAGAACAAATTATAAATTCGACGGTTGGTATAACGGTAACGCCGCGTTTAATTTCGAAACCGCGATTACCGATAATATCGCTTTAACCGCAAAATGGTTAAAGGTGCTTGTTGTAGATTCAGAGTCGTCGGTAACAAATGCGACGGTAGTAGAAAATGCAATAACGAAAGTCGAAGCGGTCGGCGGTGTGCATGAAAACGCAAACGGCGCGGCCTCTATCTCATTTGCGGCAAGTGGAGAAACTGAACACTTAATAACGTTACCGAAAATAGATTATAGGTTATATTCGCAAGTAAAATCGTTATTGATTTTAGGTGTAGGTAATAGTAGTTATACGTTTAAATATACCGATGATACGACTATTGCAACTACTTCTAAGACATCATGGCATTGGTTTGAAATTGTAAAATCCGGAAGCGACTACAAATTCTCGGTATATCATGCGGATAAGGGTAGCGGAGACACTTATGTTACATTATCAAGAGACATAGTAACCGGAACGACGGCATTACAATTCAAATTAGTATTAACCGAAGGTAAGTATGACAATATCAAGATATATAAAAGCGGTAATGAACAGACCGATAATATTCAAGGCACAAAGATAGCCGAATATCAATATGTCGATTATGTTGCCAAAGCCAATGAAATTATAAGCACTCTTCCGGAAACTCCCGCAGTAAGCGATGCGGAATATGCTCAATTTGTATCTTATTTAACTTATGTAAGTTACTTTACCAATATGGAAAAATCCGGTATTACGGAAGCCGAAAAAGCCAAGGTTGCAACTTATAAGACTGCTTATTCGGCTAAACGAGCAATCTTTACGCCTACGTCGGAGAATATAAAAGATATAAAAGTAACGGGCGGTAATGATGGATCTTCACATCAAACTGCTTCTTATGAATGGGCTAATGATAAAGACAATAATCATTTTACAACGGCAAATGTTTATAATTTCGGGGCGAATTATACTGCCGGGACAAACAGAGACATAACGTTGACGTTGCCGAAACTTAATTACGCACTATATAGCGATGTCAGAATGGCGGTTTATGTGCAAAATACAAATTCGACATTCCAAAGTTTAACGTTAAACGGTCAGACATGTCCGATGAACAGCGTTGGATCTACTATTTATGTAATATATATCGACGGCGTGAATAACAAATTTACGATTTGTTATAATAACGACGGTACTGTAAAGGCAGAAGGAACGCTTACCGAGGTCGTTTTAAACGGCGAAGAAGGTTTAACGCTGACGATAACTTCCGACGGTTGGACGCAAGTTCAATTCCACGAAATCTACGGCACGTTGGCTCAGTGAAAAACTAAATAGAAACGGACGCGGGGAGTCGCTTGAACACGGCTCCCCGAATCTATCTTTTTGCAGAAGGTTAAATTTTTAAATTATGGATAAAGTATCAAAGTATATCAAAGACAACTGGTCAAAAACATTTCACCCCGCAAGCGAGCTTACGGGGGAAGTGAAAATCAATCACCCCTACGTTTCGCCGTGCGCAACCGAACATTACACCGAAATGTTTTATTGGGACACGTATTTTATCAATATCGGTTTAATGCTCGACGGTTTCGCGGAGCAGGCGAGAAACAATATAGACAACATTTCCAAGTTTATAAACGAGCTCGGGTTTATGCCTAATGCGAATTATATATTAGATAGATCTCAGCCGCCGTTTTTCACCCGAATGGTTTACGATTATTATAAAACTACGGGCGATAAAACGATTATCGAAGATTATATCGGAACAATACTGAAAGAATACGAGTTCTGGGAAACAAAACGCAAAAACGAGATCGGGCTCAATTCGTTCGGCACGCACGGCAGCAAACAAGAGATTCTGAATAATTATAAATGGCACCACGAAAGGGTTTGCGAGGCAAGCGACAACGAAGAAGAGCAAATTCGTATCGGCAAAGATATTATGGCGATTGCGGAGAGCGGACTCGATTTCAATATGCGTTTCAAAATGCCGAAGAGCCGTATTGCCGCGCACGAGTTTTCTCATCTCGATTTGGACTGTCTCCTTTTCGATATGGAGAAAAAGACTGCCGAGTTGTTAAGGCTTTTAAACCGCGATGAGGAAGCGGAAACGTTTGAGAAAAACGCCGAAAAACGTAAAGAGTTAATGAATAAATACTACTTAACGAAAGACGGAATTTATCTCGATTATAATATGAAAACGGGCGGACATTCCGAGGTCTTGTCTGCGGTATCGCTTTATCCGTATACGTTCGGAGTATCAAACGATAAAGAGGGCGCGCTAAAGGTTTTAAAACGGCTTGAACTCGAATACGGACTTTCCGCTTGCGAAAAACGCGAAGATACCGTGTTTTATCAATGGGATTATCATTACATGTGGCCCGCGGCAACATGTCTTGCGTATATGGGACTGAAAAATATCGGGCTTGACGATGACGCGAACCGCATAGCGGCTAAATACGTAGGCGTTGCGAAGAAGATATTTAACGAAACGGGCCGACTTTGGGAAAAATACGACGCTTTAACGGGCGAAATCGCGGTAACGAGCGAATATGCCACGATGCCGATGATGGGCTGGACGGCGGCGGTTTATCGCTACTTTGTAGAAGAAGAAAATAATCAACGGTCGCTCTGAGCCGATCTTCTTCCGTCATTCTGAGCGTAGCGAAGAATCAAGCGTAGCGAAAAATAACGTTTGTCATTATGCGGCTAACGCCTTGATGTTTCGACTACGCTAACGCTTCGCTCAACATGACGAAATCAATCGTCATTCTGAGCCGATCTTCTTCCGTCATTCTGAGCGTAGCGAAGAATCAAGCGTAGCGAAAAATAACGTTTGTCATTATGCGGCTAACGCCTTGATGTTTCGACTACGCTAACGCTTCGCTCAACATGACGAAATCAATCGTCATTCTGAGCCGATCTTCTTCCGTCATTCTGAGCGTAGCGAAGAATCAAGCGTAGCGAAAAATAACGCAATCTGTGGTTAAAGAGGTAAGAAAATGTTACTGTACTACATAAGGCACGGCGATCCTATATATGCGCCGGATAGTTTAACCATGCTCGGGCATAAGCAATCCGAAGCGTTGTCAGAAAGGCTTGCTTTAAGCGGGTTAGACGAAATTTATTGTTCGACGTCCGTTCGGGCGCAGCAGACCGCCGCGCCTACGGCGAATAGATTAAAACTGCCCGTAAAATTGCTCGATTGGTGCAACGAATACCATGTGTGGGAGGAGTTCACCGCATCGGACGAGAACGGGAAAAGATGGTTTTTTCAGGACGAAACCGCGCGCAAAATTATGGCTTCCGAGAGAATGGAGAATCTCGGCGCAAAATGGTACGAAGACGACTTTTTTGCAAAGACAAATGTAAAAAACGGCGTTGAGCGTATACGCAAAAACACGTTTGCTTTTTTGTCGTCTTTGGGTTATGATAAGTCGGCGGACGGGAATTATTACGTTGCGAACAATCCGAACGAAAAGCGAATCGCATTGTTCGCACACGAGGGTTTCGGCATGGCGTTTTTAAGTACGCTGTTGAATATTCCGTATCCCATGTTCTGTATGCATTTCGGGCTGGAACATAGCACGATGACGGTTATTCGGTTTGACGGCACGGATTTCGTCATGCCGTGCGCGTTGCAGCTGAGCAACGATTCGCATTTATACAAAAGCGGCTTGCCCACCAATTACAACAACGGAGTTATCATTTAGAAAAATCCGCCGATAAAATTTGTCGACGTTAAACAAGAGAAGGAAAAATATGAAATACATATCTCACGGTAGAAATTATAACACGATTAAAAGCCACGTAAACGCGCCGATTTTCAAGCGCGTTTTCGATTGCGACTCGGATACAAACGCCACGCTTACGATACGCGCGGCGGGACTGTATCGTCTGTTTTTAAACGGTGAAGAACTTAATAGAAGTTTGTTTGCGCCAACGCTTAGCAATCCGGATCAGGTTGTATTCGAAGATAAATACGACGTAAGCGGCAGGCTCAAGAAAAAAGGCAACGTGTTGTGCGTGTTGCTCGGCAACGGGTTTATAAATTGCAACGATTACGATATCTGGGGCAACGATACCGCGCCTTATCGCGCCGCGCCGAAGTTTGCGCTTTCATTGCAAGCGGACGGCAAAACATTGGCGGAAAGCGACGAGAAGTTTTTCGTAACCGACAGCCCCATAACGTTCGACGATTTTCGTTGCGGCGAACGCTACGACGCGCGTTTGGAAATTGCCGGCATGTTGACGAGTACGAGCGTTTCGGGATTTGTCCCCGCAACCGTGGCAGAACCGCCGAAAGGAATGGTTGTGCCTGATACCGCTCAACCCGTCGTTGCGGGCGAGCCGAAAAAGGCGATCGGCATAATCAAGACGAAAACGGGATATTTATACGATTTCGGCGTAAACGATACGGGCGTTTGCAAGTTGAGTCTTTCTGCGGCGCAAAGCGGACAAAAAATAGATATGTATTTCGGCGAAGTATTAGACGGAGATAATTGTATAGACTATCGCAATATTTCGTTTGCGCAAACCGATCTCGAATACAATCAGCACGACGTGTATATTTGCAAAGACGGCGCGCAGACGTATATGCCGAGTTTCACATGGCATGGCTTCAGATACTGCGAAGTGCGCGGACTTACCGAAGAACAGGCGACTTTGGACACGGTTACGTTTGTTTCCACGCGCACGGCATTACCGCAAACGTGCAAATTTACTTGCGACAACGATACCGTAAACAAATTGGTAGAACTGACATTGCAAAGTGATAAAAGCAATTTCGTGTTTTATCCCTATGACTGTCCGCATCGCGAAAAGAACGGCTGGACGGCGGACGCGGCGTTGTCGGCAGAACAGATTTTATACAGTTTCGACGCACACGACAGTTTAGCGCAGTGGCTGCTTCAGATACGTAGCGCGCAAGCGGAAAACGGCGCGTTGCCGGGGATCGTTCCTACAGCGGGCTGGGGATTTGCCTGGGGAAACGGACCTGCGTGGGACAGCGTGCTTGTAGAACTTACCTATCAGCTGTACCGTTTTTACGGCGACGAAAAAGTCGTGCGCGATAATGCCGAGGCGATTGATAAATACTTTATTTATATTGCGGGCAGGCTCAATGGGGAAGGACTCGTAAATATCGGGCTTGGCGATTGGGTGCAAACCTATACGAAATGGGAAGGCGATTTTGAAACGCCGGTGGAAATCACCGATAGTTTAACGATGCTCGACCTTGCCGCAAAGGCAACAAAGATATTCGATGCGGCGGGGATGCCGTCGGAGTTTATCTGTAAGTTTGCCGAAAAATTAACGCTTAATTTCCGCAAGAAGTATGTGCGTAACGGCACGTTGAGCGTGAAAACGCAAACGGCTTTGGCTATGGCTTTGCAAACGGGCGTGTTTTCCGCGGAAGAAGACGGGCATGCTTATGCCGATCTGGCAGAGCTTATTCATAAGCAGGAAGATCATTTCCGCGTGGGCGTAGTCGGTTACAAGTACCTGTTCGAAACGCTTGCGGCGCACGGCGATCATAATTTGTGTTTTAAGCTGATTACGCAAAAAAGTTTTCCGTCTTACGGCTACCTTGTGGAGCAAGGCGCAACTACGTTGTGGGAGAGTTTTGAAGAATATTATCGCGACGAACAAGGCAAACTTATGCGAAAAGACGGCGTGCCGCGTTTGCCGTCGTTCAATCACCATTTCTGGGGCGGCGTGCTAGCTTGGTTTTATAAATACATCGGTTGGATAGACGTTGCGCTCGACGGTACGATTAAAATCACGCCGACGCTTATCGACGGCGTAAACGGCGCGACGATAACGTATGCGCGCAACGGAAAGAGCGTAACCGTAACATGGAAGCGTAACGGAAAAGAGTCGGAAGCGACGGTTGAAGTCAGCGGTTTTCATTGTGTGTTTTCGGAAGAAAACGGCGATTTTCTGCAACTTAAAGAAGGAACGAACGAAATTCGCCGAACCACGCGCTTTTAAACGAACAAATAAACAGACGCATTACGATTAAAGAGTAGAAATATGCCAGAATTTAAATTTGCGA
>CAVLAV010000071.1:0-8298 GCA_963660735.1 bacterium | reverse complement strand
ATGCGGACTATATGTATTGTAAAGATCACGCGGCAGAAATCGAGAAAGCATTGAACGCCTGCCCGGAAATAGCTACGGCAAAGGTGGGATAAAGTCGAATTAACCGTTAAGGAAGCGTATCGCAGGTATTCGGAGCAACCGTCTGAAAAACCTATCCGAGATTTGGACGAGGAAGAAGATGAAGAGTGGGAGAAGCGTATCGAAAGCGGCGAAATAACGCCGATAGAACCTACCGACGAACCCACAAAAGAAAGCAATACAGACCTTACGAAAATCGGGTTTGAACAAAGCGAACTCGGCGGGGCAAAACAACGTTTCAAAAACAATGTCGAAGCCATAAAGTTGGTCAATAGGTTGATTAACTCACAAAAAGAAGCAACCGACGACGAGAAGAAAGTGCTTGCAAAGTATGTCGGGTGGGGCGGTTTGGCGCAAGCGTTCGACGAACATAATACCGCGTGGCAAAACGAATATAAGGAACTGAAAGACGTTCTGAATGATGAAGAATACGCGGCGGCAAAAGGTAGCGTTCTGAACGCTCACTACACAAGCAAAACCGTCATCGACGGTATTTACAAAGCACTTGAACGTTTCGGCGTAAAAGGCAATAACCGCATTTTAGAGCCGGCGTTGGGAACGGGTAATTTCTTCGGTTTTATGCCGCAAGAGATAGCGGATGGCGCGAAACTTTACGGCGTTGAACTCGACCGAATAACGGGTAAGATTGCAACGAAACTGTATCCGCAGGCGAAAATTCAGATTAAAGGCTTTGAAGAAACGTCGTTTGCAGATAACTCGTTTGACCTTATGGTTACAAACGTTCCGTTCGGCGGTTACACAGTATTCGATCCCGACTACAACAAGTATAACTTCTATATCCACGATTATTTTATCGCCAAAGGTATCGACAAAATCAAGCCGAACGGCTTAATGGCGGTTATCACAAGTAAAGGCACGATGGATAAGCAAAATCCGTCTATCCGCAAGTATATCGCGGACAGAGCCGAACTTGTGGGCGCAATCAGGTTGCCGAATACGGCGTTCAAACAAACTGCGAATACCGAAGTCGTAACGGATATTCTGTTTTTCCGTAAGCGGGAAGAGAAGATCAACGCGACGATTGAAAACACCGAATGGCTTGCAACGGGCAAGACCGTAGAAGGGTACGAGATAAATAATTACTATGTTGCTCACCCCGAAATGATACTCGGCAGTCTTGCCAAAGAAACGGGACTTTACGGCGCGGAAGATATAACCGTAAAACCCGACGGCAGAGATTTATCGGAAGCGATAAACGCGGCTATAAGTCGATTACCACAGGCTTTCTATGTTAATCCCGAACCCACGGAAGAAACGGACAGCAAAGAAGAAGTCGAGGTTGATTACGACGTCAAACCGATGAACCTGAAAGCGGTAAACGGCAAGCTGTATATGCGCGTTGGGGACAGTATGGTGGAACAACCTGTACCGTCGTTCCCGAAAGACGCTTATCAGAGAATCGTCGAAATGATCGCTATTCGCAAGCAACTTCGCAAGGTTTTGGACTTGCAGGTGGAGGGCTGTTCGGACGACGTTTTAACCCGTGAACAATGGCAACTCGGCGCAAGATACGATATGTTCGTCAAGCGTTTCGGGTATATCAACAGCAAAAATAACTTGCGACTTTTTAAGCCCGACGGCGACAGCGCGCTTTTGTTTGCTTGCGAGAACGTTTCTGATGATGAAGAAACGGTAACGAAAGCAGATGTATTTACAAAAAGGACTATAAGACCGTACACGGCGGTAACAAGTACCGACGATTGTTTCGAGGCGTTGCAGATAAGCAAAAACGAGCGCGGGTGCGTGGATATTTCGTATATCGAAGAACTCACAAAGAAAAACTACGAAACCGTGCTTGCCGAACTTGGCAATGCAGTATTCCGTAATCCCGTATCGGTCAACCCGGAAGATAAGTATTCGGGCTTTGAAACGGCAGAAGAGTATCTTTCCGGCAGAGTAGTGGATAAACTGCAAACCGCCGAAAGTATGAAGCAAAGCAACCCCGATTTAATCGACTACGACAAGAATATTTCGGCTTTACGGGAAGTGCAACCGACACCTGTCAAGGCTTCGGATATTGCGGTCAGAGTCGGAACGAGTTGGATAGACAAAGAACTGTATAAAGAGTTCTTCTGTGAGCTTATCGGTATGCCGTACTACTACCGTGACGGTGTGGAACTTTACTACAACAAGCACGACGGCAGTTGGCGTATCGACCGCACGCAGTATGCGAGAAACTACGGCGGAATGAACGTTACGAGCGTTTACGGAACAAGCAGAGCGAACGCATACCGCCTGTTCGAGGACTGTCTGAACCAACGTTCTACACAGATTTTCGATACGATTTTGGACGCGGACGGCAGAGAAAAACGAGTGCTGAACAACTCCGAAACGGTCGCGGCGAGAGAGAAGCAGAACAAAATCGTGGAAGCGTTCAAGGATTGGATATTTAGTGATCCTATTAGGCGCGACGAGCTTGAAACTGTCTACAACAGACTGTTCAACCAGATTTGTTTGCCGAAATATGACGGAAGTTACTTGCGGTTTCCCGAAATGAACCCGGCGATAGAACTTCGTCCGCACCAAAAGGACGCGGTACACCGAATTATTACGAGCGGGAATACGTTACTTCATCACATTGTTGGTAGCGGAAAAACGTTTACGATATGCGCGGCGGCGATGAAACTTCGTCAGTACGGGTTGGCGAAAAAGCCTATGATAGCCGTTCCTAATCACTTGGTACAGCAATGGGCTAACTCGTTTCGTGAACTCTATCCGACGGCGAAACTCTTGATTGCGACCAAAGATGATTTGGACAAAGACCACAGAGAACAGTTCGTATCGAAAGTGGCGATGGGCGATTGGGATTCGGTGATTATAGCGCAATCGAGTTTCGCAAAAATCAATATCTCGCCCGAACGGCAGATAGCAAAGATACGCGAAGAGATTGAGGCGATAGAACGCAGTATCGAAATGCAGTGGGAAGAGAGCGGCGCACCGTCTGGTTCGGTAAAGAACTTGGAGCGTATCAAGAAAGGCAGAGAAGCGCAGCTCAAAAAACTGCTCGACGAAACGAAAAAAGACAACGTTTTAATCTTTGAAAAACTCGGCGTGGACTACCTGTTCGTGGACGAAGCGGACGCGTATAAAAATCTGTTTCTGTATACGAAAATGAACAACGTAGCGGGAATTTCCAACGCGGCGAGCGCGAGAGCGAGCGACTTGCAGTTAAAAATAGAGTATATCAACGAACTGCACGGCGGAGATAAAGGCGTGGTGTTCGCAACGGGTACGCCTATTTCCAACTCTATGACGGAAATGTACACGATGCAGACCTATTTGCAAAAGCAAACGCTTGCAAGGCTCGGTATCGATTACTTCGACGCATGGGCGGCAGACTTCGGTGAAACGGTAACGGCGCTCGAACTTGCCCCGTCCGGGAAAGGGTACAGAGCAAGAACGAGATTTGCCAAGTTTACGAACTTGCCCGAACTTTTAACGTTGTATCACTCGTTTGCGGACGTAAAGACGGACGTAAAACTCGACGTGCCGGAAGCGGTGCGAAAGGTCATCACCTTAAAGCCGAGCGATACAGTCATTGACTTAACCGAAGAGATAGCGAAAAGGGCGGACGCGATTTACGCGGGTGGCGTTGATCCGCATATCGACAATATGTTAAAGGTTACGGGCGACGGAAAGAAACTCGCGCTCGATCCGAGATGTATCGATCCGTTGCTTTCCGATGAGAGCGGAAGCAAACTAAGTTTCTGCGCGGATAATGTATACGAAGAGTGGAAGAGCTCTGCGGACATCAAAGGAACGCAGCTTGTGTTCTGCGATTTGTCCACGCCGAAGAAACCGTATTCGGAATACGAGTACGGCAAGGACTTCGACGCGTATAACGACTTAAAGCACAAACTTATTGAGCGCGGTATTCCCGAAAACGAGATTGCGTTTATTCACGACGCAAACACGGACAGGGCAAAGCAAGACCTGTTCGATAAAATCAACGCCGGGGCGGTGCGAGTTTTAATAGGCAGCACGGAAAAGTGCGGAGCTGGAACGAACGTGCAAAAACGGCTCGTAGCCATTCATCACTTGGACGCGCCGTATCGCCCGCGCGACCTTATTCAGCGTAACGGGCGCGGTATCCGTCAGGGCAATATGAATAAGGGCATTCGCATTTACACCTATGCGACGGAACGGACGTTCGACAGTTATTCCTATCAGATACTCGAAAACAAACAGCGGTTTATTTCGCAGGTAGAAAAAGGGGATATGACGGTGCGCGAAGCCGAGGACATCGACGAGGCAACACTTTCTTATGCGGAAATCAAGGCGATTACTTCCGCCAACCCGAAAATCAAGCGAAAAATGGAACTCGATATGGAAATGGCAAGGCTTCGTGATTTGGAGAGCCGTTATAAGAAAGAACTGTTTGCATTGCAAGACAAAGTGCGAAAGGAATTCCCCGAACAAATTCAACGTCAGGAACTTTATCTCGAAAGGGTAAGAAAAGACATCGAACTTATCAAGGTGCATTATAACCCCGACAGATTCGAGATTAACGTAAACGGCACGGTTTATTCGGACGGCGTGGAGGACGGAAAGAAGAACGGCGGGCTTGCACTTATGGACGCGTTGTTTCATAACAAGACGGGAACGGTCGTAGCGGAATATTGCGGTTTCAAAATCTCTCTGAACCCGATAGAACTTATCGCCAACGAGCGGAGCATTACGCTTTCGGGCGCGGGACAATACAAGCTGGACATCGGCGAGAGCGCGAGCGGCAACCTCACCCGATTAGATAACTTTGTAAAAGATTTTTCCGAACGGGAAGAGCGTGCCGTAAAGCGTTTGGAAACCACGAAAGCCGACTTCGAGATTGCAAAAGAGCAAGTAAACGTGCCGTTCGAGCATCTGGATAAAACGAACACGGTGTATTTCGGCAAGGATAAAGAGGATACGGCTTACTACTATTTCAAGGACAGTTTCGCTATTGACGACCTTGCGCGAATTAAAGAACCGGCGGACGAGTATATCGTCGCTTCGCCCGTGCTGTATATGTCACCCGAAGCGCTCGAAGATAAAAACATAACGTTTTTGAAAGTGGACAGGGACGTGGACGAAGCCGAACTGAAAGTAAACGATGAAATCGCGAGATTTGCAATGAAGGCGGCGTATAACAAAAAATATCCGCTCGAAGCAACGGGCATCAGCCGTAATTGCAAGGTGGATATAGAACGAGGTATTGCAACCCATTTTGACGGAATGCACTTAAATGCCGATTTTATAGCCAATCTCTATGCGCTTTACGGCGAAGAGCGAATGAATTACGTTCTTGCAAGCACCGTGCAGACGTCGGAGAGCGACGGCAGGTTCAATCCGGATAATAAGGCGTGGGCAAAGGGAATTTCCGTCAATAACAGCGACGAGGACAGGAGAAAGTTCTACGTTACTTCGCACCCGGCGCTACTCGACGGATTTATTACGGCTTATAGAAGATATGTTAAAGAATTCAAAGAACAATTAGACAAGGAGGACAAAACATTGAGCGATTTTACGAAAGTAACCGCAAGGGGAGATAAAGTCGTAAGCATCTCGAAAGACGGCAACGGCAGAGATATTGCAATCATCGACCGCACGGCGAGAGAAAACGGAGATTATACCGTAGCGATCGGCTATCATACCGAAACGGGCGATTGGGAGCAAGGCAGGTACGGATTTGAAACGCAGAAAGCGGCGGAAGAGTGGCGAGAAAAAGAGTATGCCGCCGATACGAAACCGAAAGCTGTGTATACGAAAATCAAGGTGGCGAGCGACGCGTTTATTAAACGGTCGGGCATGGGTAGCGCGTTCAGAATGCCGGAAAACGGCGAGTATGCGGGCTTTGCTTACTTTATGTTCAACGACAAAATCAAACCGTCGAGGCAGATTGCGGACTTGAAGAGCGATTCGCAGGAACTCTGCTATGAACTATCCGTAAGAGATAACGCGGAGATCGATATTTTCAAACGCCGCGGCGACGACGAAGAAGTCGTTACGCTTACCGCGGAAGAGTTTAAAAAGGCTGTGGGCGGCACGACGAATAAGGACTACGAAACGAGCAAAAGCGACGATATAAAATGGTTTGCTACGAGCATTCCGCAAGAAGCGTTCAGAAGGGAATACGACAACAGTATGTTATTCGTTTTGCCGAACAAGGACGATTTCGGCGGTATGACGTACTTCATTCCGAGCGTGTTCGTCGGGGAAGATAAAAACAGCGACGACGGACGAATCGAGATCCGTTTGCCGCAGGATTTCGTGGTAAAAGCGCAAACGCGCGGCGGCGAGAAAAAGATTGAACTTACCGCATACGATTTTTGTAAACTGACGAACAAGACGACCGTCGAGGATTATAAACGTCTGAAAACCGAAACCGTTACGGAAAACGAAACGGAATGGAATCACGTTTCCGTTCCCGAAAAGGCGAGAATAGCGACCTTCGAGGATAGCACGTTATTCCGAATGCCCGACGGCGAATACGGCGATTACACCTACTATTTGCCGAATAAGTGCGTGAAAGACAGCGAAGAGAACGGCACAATCCGTTTAAGCCTACATAACGATTACAAGGTGCGCCTTACGAACAATAAAGGCGAAGAAAAGAAAACGGCGGAACTTACGGCAAAGGATTTTTGCGAGGAAGTCATAGGAAAGGACGCAGGCGCATACGGCACGGAATACAAACGACCGAGCGAACAAGCAAATACTTCTTTCGACGAAAAAGAAAAGGCGTTGCGCGCCGCCGTTCCCGACGAAATGAAAGAGCGACCGAATTGGGTTGTGGTTAAAACGTGGTGGAACGCCGAAAAAGGCAAATACAATAAACGCCCCGTCAACTGCAACAGCGACAAGGGCGAGTATGCCGAAAGCGACAACCCCGAAACGTGGACAACCTTCGATAACGCCTTAAAGTATCTGAAAGAAAAAGGTGGCACGACTGTTGCCTATGCGCTTGACGGAAAGGACAATATTTCCTGTATCGACCTTGACCGTTGTTACGACGAAAACGGACAGCCGTCCGCGCTTGCAAAAGAAGTTCTTTCAAGGTGCAGCAAGACCTACGTTGAAAAGTCGGTAAGCGGAAACGGATTGCATATTTTCGGTAAAACGGATGGTATGGATATTCGTACATTCTCGAAAGACGGCGATTTGGAATTTTATCAGAAAGAACATTTCATCGCAATGACGGGCGACGGCGCAGGCTGTTCCCGCCTTGAAAGTTTCGACACACCCGAAATGAAAGAACTTTTGTCCCGTAAATGCGAAAAGCGCGAAGAGTGGAAAGGCGTATGCAAAGGCGTGAACGGACTGTCAACGATGACCGACCGTGACGTCGTGGAAAAAGCGTCGAACGCAAAGAACGGGGATAAATTCAAAAGACTTTATGCGGGCGAAGATTTACAGAATAATCACTCGAACTCGGATATGTCGCTTATGCATTTACTCGCTTATTGGTGTAACGGAGATAAAGAGCAAATGCTCCGAATCTTCGCAACGAGCGGCTTATTCAGACCGAGCAAATCGCCTGATTATTACGAATGTACGGCAATCAAAGCCTTGCGCTCAATGCCCGTTAAATCGACCTATACGCCGACTATTCCGAAAAATACAGGCGGTAACGGCAAGAGATAAAGAGTATAGAAAAAGGCTACGGCGAGTAGCCGTAGCCAAAAGAAAAACTATTTTAATAAGTCAAACAAATATCCTTCGTCGGACTGGTGCTTTCCGTGTGTGCGATGGTATTCGGCAATAGCGGAAGTTAAAAGGTCTATGCGGTCTTGAAAATAGTCTTCGTAAAACGCAGTGGAATTGTCGTATTTCTTGCGATTATATACGACGTTTTGTTTGCAGAAGTCTTTCGGCTTTTTCTTAGCCTTAACTTTTTCAAACTCGGATACTTTGTTCTCCGCAATGATAAGCAACATTTCAAGTTCCGGCTTCGTGCAAAATTTTGCTTGAGATTTGATGGATAAAAGTAATTCCTTAGGGATTTTCAATGAATCCGTCATTTTGTCCCCGATCCGATAAATCGCAATCTCGCCGTGGTAGGCATCGAGAGCAGGTTTTAATTGCGGGGACGTAAGTTGACGTGCGTGAAACGGGCGCATATCGAGCAAATCGTCGCGGGTGAACTTTAATTTGTTATTGTCAAGTAAAAGATTTACGATTTTCAGTTCGTTCGGACCTTCGCACATTATAAGGATTTTCATT
>CAVLAV010000070.1:0-8428 GCA_963660735.1 bacterium | reverse complement strand
GCGGCGTTGTTTCGTCGTTATGTACTACCGCCGCAATTATATTTTCTTCGCCGTATCTTTCCACAAAAAATTTGTAACAGTCCGAGAAAAAATTATATTGTTCGACCTTGGCTAAACCGTCGAAAAAAGTTTTATCCGAACCTAACACAAACGAGTTCATAACTACCGCGTCCTTACGCGGGGATAAGCCTAACTCTTTTATTCTGCCGTTTATGAACTCCGTATAAGTTTTCCCGAAATACGGCGTATACTTACCACGCTATCCGGTAGAGTCACGCTTGTTAATTTGCTACAACCATGGAAAGAATCCTCGTAAACGATTCTACAATTTTCATTGATAACACACGATGTTATAAAAGGCGATTTTACACTTATCAGTACTACATACGGATTAGCTTCGTTTCCTAAATAATAGCAATCCCCATATTCATTATATTGCAAATTATTGCAATAAGCAAAGACCGAGGAATCCATACTTGTCACACCACTGCCTATCGTTACGCTTGTTAATTTATCACACCCCCAGAAAGCTCCCATTCCTATACTTGTTACGCTATCGGGAATAACTACGCTTGTTAAATTACTACAATTTTCGAAGGCTGAATAATCTATACTTTTTACATTGTTTCCTATCTTTACGCTTGTTAAATTACGGCAACCGCGGAAAGCTTCATAACCTATGCTCGTTACGCTGTCCGGTATAACTATTCTCTCTAAACTTTCACACCTGTAGAAATCTTCATAACCTATGCTCGTTACGCTGTTGCCTATCGTTATGTCTGTTAAATTGCTACAACCGTCAAAAGCTAATTGACCTATACTCGTTACGCCGTCACCGATTGTTACTTTCGTTAAACTCTTATTCTGCCAAAAAGTATTATAATCTTTAATTTCGCCGCTTATTATGGTTATTTCCTTTAATTTGTCATTTCTTATTTCCTCAATCGCCATTGCAGGAACTAATGCTTTTTCTATAGGACAATCGCGGAAAGCGTTGGTACCTATACTAATTACACTATCGGGTATAACTACGCTTGTTAAACTATTATAATTCGCGAAAGCATAAGAATTTATTTTCGTTGCAGTGGTTATGTTTACTTCTGTTATCAATTTGTCATTTATATAGAAGTTTTTTGCATAAAATAACGGATTTGCAGACAAGTCATCAACAAAAGTAATTTGTACCCATTCGTCTATTGTGCCTGTATAGTAAACGTTTGTCAAACTACTGCAATTATCAAAGGCTCTGCGTATACTTGTTACACTGTTCGGAATAACTATACTTGTTAAATTACTGCAATTATTAAAGGCCGCAAAACCTATACTTGTTACACTGTTGCCTATCTTCGCCAACACAACCGAAGTGAAGATTGATGTTTTCGCATTTGAAATTCTTCCCACTTGAAATCAGGTATCAAATACCCTTTTCCTTTCTTTATATACTCAGGAAAGATAATATGCTTCAATTCATCGTTGTCTAATTTCAATAATTCGCCTATTGAAACTTCTATATTTTTTATCCTGTCCAAAACTTTCCAAACAGTCATTCGGGAACAACTGCAAAGGGTAGCAACCTGCGTATTATTGTTTCCTTTTTGATGATATTCGATAATCAAACTGTAATTTACCATAAAAAACTCCTTTTTCTTGCCCCTTTACAATACATCAGTACCTATTGCTGTGTGTAAAAAAGCGCTGACCACCCACCTTTTTCAGGGTGTTTTTTTGTTGTAAGTCGAGAAAAAGTAAGAAAAAAGGCAACCGCTCTTTTGCAAGAACGATTGCCTTTCAACAATTTTATTGTAAAATACAGCGTTTTTAGCCGTTTTAGGCTATTTTTGCTTTACCTAGGATTGCGAATATTAGCCTGCGCAAAAGCTTTCATTTGCAACCGATAGGTAACATTACTGTCTGCAATCGAAAATCGCCCGTCTTCGGGATATATGTTATCGCCCAACTGTACGCAATTCTTTTTTGCGTCTTTTGCGCTGTTTTTCCGCACTTCTTCTGAATTTTTAGCCAATCGCGATTGACTGCAATATAACCGTTTTTATAAAAACATCGCCATATAATGCGGAATCGTAAGTTTTACATCACTCGTACCAACGTTTCCGTCAACGATTTTATATGCCGCCGAAGGTTTATAGGCTTCTATAAACCTGTTCAGTGATTTTGTTACTGTATTTCCCGCTTTCACTTCCACGGGAACTGCTTCCCCGTTTTTTTCTATCAGAAATTCCAGTTCGTTGGAATCGTCCGGCTTGTAATAATAAAGTGCGTAACCGTTTTTCACCAACGTTTCGGCGATAATGTTTTCGTAAATACCACCTTTGGCATTCCCTTTTATCGTGTTTTCAAGAATCGCCCTTTTAGTCTCAAAACCGTACATCGCGCACAGCAAGCCCGTATCGTTGATGTACAATTTGAACTGATCCTCGTCGGCGTTCGCCATCAACGGCAAGTACGGCTCGTGAATATTGTAACACGGATTAACGATATTGGAGTCTTTCAGCCATTGCACGCTTCCGCCGTATTTTTTGCTCGTTTGCCCTTTTTCTACGGTAGAATACTGAAACTTCGTAATCTCCTTTGCGAGCTGCTTCGGAATAGCATCGTAACACTTGCGCACCTTTATTTTTTCCGCACCCTTTGCGTGTTTTGAAATATCGAAACGGTAGTTTTCGAGAATTTTCTCCTGCAAAGCGGCAACCCTCGTAAAATCGTGATTTAGGGCATAATCGGCAACAACTTCCGGCATGCCGCCTACTACCATGTATTCACGGAAAAGCGTTTCATATTTTTCATTGAGCGCGAAAGGTACTTTTTCTTTTTTATCAAAAAGTTCTTTCAGATAAGAAATTCCGCTTTCATATCCCTCCGCCCAAAGAAATTCTTCAAAATCAAGGGAATACATCGTAAGAAACGTTTCATATCCGGTAGGAACGGATTCTGGTTCTTCCGTATTTTCGTCGGCGTCTTCCCCGTACGTCAGTCCTAAAAGGCTTCCGGAAGTGATAACGTCGAATCTCCCGTCCTCCGCAAGAAATTTCAAGGCGGTACGCGCGCTTCCGCATGCCTGGATTTCATCTAAAAATATCAGAGTATCGCCTTTAATAAGATTTATGCCGTTTATCATAGCAGTCATTCTTTTATAAACGGATTCTGCGTCCAAAGTTCCCGCAAAAATCTGTTTTAACTCCTGATTTTTGATAAAATTGATTTCTATAAAACTTTTGTACTCTTTTTTTCCGAACTCGCGAATAAGATAAGTTTTCCCGACCTGCCTTGCCCCTTTCACCATCAGGCAGTTATTCCGATGCGTATTTTTCCACCCGACAAGTTTTTGATATGCCTTTCTTTTTAACATAACGTTTCTCCGAAATCAAATTTTATTACCGATATTATACTCGATTTTTTTGTATTTGTCAACCGAAAAGGAATAAAATCCGATACTGATTTTTCGTAAAAAGGAATAAAATCCGATATTAGTTTTTATGAAAAGGGAATAAAATCGGAACATACCAGACTCAAAATCTGTTCTTTTAATTTGAAAGCACAAAAAAAATGCCGCCCCCGCAAAAGCAAAGGACGGCGTTTTTTCTGTCTGCCGGTAAAATTACATAAACACCCTTACCGTCAGATCGTGCCATTGATTTTGCCTGAGCATTCCGTCCCGTTCTTTCCGGTAAGATTTCGCCTCTTTATAATCGTAAACTCCCACACGAGTCTTTTCATATCGTCGGATTTGTCGGCAAGATCGAAATTCATATACCAGTTGAAACACGTTTCCGTAACGGGAACAATCACGCCGACAAACTGACCGATTACGTCTCTGTCGATACGATGATTGGTAAAATCCATTTTCGCCAGCAAAAAATCTTCCACCTTTTTCGCCGGATCTTCCGGATTTCCGTTCGGCACCATTCCCGCGTCCAGCACCCGCCGTTTGCTCAGCAAATCGAGTTTTTCTTTCTCTATCTCGCTTTTGAACTCGAAATACGATTCCCGCGTTATTTCGTCTTCCAGCCGCATACGGGTAAGTTTTTTCAGTTTCTCGTCTAACTTGGCAAGTTGTTCCGTCACCTGATCTTTCACGGTTTCGGCTTCGCGATATTCCATAAACACGCCGACCTGATACAACGACGACACTTTATTCAGAATATCTTTCTTATTTCCCCACAAGCCCGAAAAAATGCGCCTTGCCATCATTTCCAGTTTCCAGTCGCAGATTTCTTTCAGGTCGCAGAACCCGGCGTCATCCACTCCCGCCTGCTGTCTTGTGGTTTTTGTGCCGTTATTCAACTGATTGTAACATTTATACCCGTAAATCAATTCGCCGTTTCTGTTCTTACTCCACTTATTTCTGCGCATACGGTAACCGCAACGGCATCTGAGTTTTTTCGTCCAGACGTCGTCGCTTGTATGAATTCCCGTCAGATGACTCTTTTCTCCGTTTTCCGTAAGAATTTTATTGCGACGGACGCGCTGTTCCCGTATCTGTCGGCATCTTTCCCACTGCTCCTCGCTTATAATCGGCTCGAAATCGCCTTTTACATACAGATATGTATCTTCGTCGCGGTTTCTTATGATTTTCTGGTCAAGAAAATTATTTCTGCGCGATTTCAGATATGCGGGGTACCCTTTATAGGTCGAATTATGCAATATCCGCGCTATCTTGCAGTTTTCCCAGCGCACCAACCCGGAACTGTCTTTGCGTTTCCGTATCAGTTCGTTGCGTATCTGCGACATTCCCTTGCCCGCGGAATACATATCGTAAATCATACGCACCGTTTCCGCCTGTTCGGGATTGATGACGTAAGTTCCCTTCGCTTTATCGCGGTTGTATCCGAGAATATTTCCGTTTCCGAACAATACTCCCTTGTCGCGGCTTATTTTCTGCCCCGCGCGAACGCGTTTGGAAATTTTGCGGCTCTCTTCCTGCGCCAGCGTCGCCATAATCGTAAGCCTCAGTTCGCCGTCTCCGTCCATCGTCCAGATGTTATCTTCCACAAAATACACTTCCACACCGTAGTTTTTCAACTCACGCGTAACGACGAGCGTATCCACCGTATTTCTTGCAAAACGGCATACTTCGCGCGTTACGATCAGGTCGAATTTCTTTTGTTTCGCATCCTGCACCATCTGCAGAAACGCAGGTCTTTTCTTCGCCTGCGTGCCCGTGATGCCCTCGTCTGCGTAAATACTTTATGGGGAACAGTAAGTACGCAGTAAATTTTTTTTACAAAACCGAGTCGATATCGACTTTGTAAACAAGCTGTATCAGCCGCGGCGCACCGTTCGGCGGCTCTTTCTCACCGATGATGATTTTGTCGAACAATTCCAGCATCATTTCGCGCGTTATTACCGTTACGTCAAGATACTTCTTAATGCGGCTCATAAATTCGTCGATATTTTCCCGCATGTCTTTTGCGTTTCTCAGTTCCGCTTCGAGTCCGGAAACTTCCTTCCGCAAATTCTCCTGTTCGGCAAGGTAGCGGTCGATAAATTTCATACAAAGTTCTTCGGGCAGCTTCCCTAAAAGTTTATCTTCATATGCCTTACTCATCAAATCGTCCAGCGTGGCGATTCTTGCTCTCTTCGTCTTTATTGCCTTTGCCGTTTCTTTACCCGACTGTTCGGCAAGCATCGCATTTCTTTCGATAAATCTTTTACGAATACCCTCTTCGTCCTCGGCTACGATTTTTGCCTTTGCACGTATATCGTCGAGAATGATTTTATCGATTACTTCCCCGTTGATATAATGCTTCGTGCATTTATCAGCGCCGTATCGGTTTCGCAATCCGCATTCATAAGTAACGAGATGCTTCTTACGCCTACCGCCGACAGTTTTATGATATTCCATCGTTGCGCCGCACGTCGAACATCGCATAATTCCCGAAAGCGCGGGCGTTACCCGCTCTTTCGTTATCTTACCCGTACTCGCCGTCGCTTCGAGTTCTTTTACCTTATTCCACAGTTCGCGGCTTATAATCGGCTCATGATTATTCGGAATAACGACTTGCTCTTCTTTCGGAACTTTTACGACCTTCTTATTTTTGTAAGAAATATGCTTCACTCTCTGCTGAACCAGATCTCCGACGTAAAGTTGCTGCGACAATATACCTCTGACAGCCGCGGGTGACCAAAAATTATGTCCATCGCCCGTAACCTTTTTCCCGAACTTGCACTCGGCATACACGGCGGGAGATGAAATCCCGTCCGCCTGCAAATCCAGAGCAATCCGATACGCGCTTTCGCCTTTGGCTCGCCGTTCGAAAATCCGCCTTACCACCCGCGCCGCTTCTTCGTCAACGATCGGCGTATGATTTTTATCGTCGTTTCTGACGTAACCATACGGTGCTTTCGACGCGAGATATTTTCCTGCCTGCGCGCAGGAATATTTTACCGCACGGATTTTTTTACTCGTATTCGCAGAATGCCACTCGTTAAAAACGTTCATAATCGGCATCATATCCATTGCCGACGTATCTTTGCTCGCAGTGTCGATTCTGTCTTCTATCGCAATAAATCTTATCCCGAACGACGGAAAAACATAATCGATATACTGACCGACAAGAATATAATTTCTGCCGAAACGGGATAAATCTTTCACCACGATCGTATTGATTTCTCCCGCTTTTGCGTCGTCAAGCAATCGTTTCACTCCGGGGCGATCGAAATTCGTTCCGCTGTATCCGTCGTCGGTATACACGTCTTTTATCTCCCAGCCTTTATCCCGAACATATTTTGTAACCAATATTTTCTGATTTTCGATAGATAAAGACTCGCCTGCCCGTTCGTCGTCGCGACTTAACCTCAGATAAATTCCTGCTATGTAATTTTTATTCCGCTTAGGTTCCACGTTTTACCTCCCGAACCGAAGCAATTTTTTCACTTGCCTTTATTTTACCATATTTTTCGTAATAGCTCAAGCTGTTCATACCTCGCACAGTCCTTTAATTTTCCTTGATTTCAACATTTCCTCATACGCCTCCCTTTCCGCTAAACCGATTAGCGTATCGTGTATATTTTTCTTTCCGATAAAATAACTCTCCACCAAATAATCTGCCCCTTTAATACTCATCTTTACGCTCGTTTTCGGTGCGGACAAGTATCCGATATCGTTTACTGCCTTCTTATTTCTCGCCACTTTTCCTCGCTAAATTTTTTATTTGTTGCCTTTTCCGTTCTACCCTTATTCTGTAAAACCCCTTCTACTTTTTCGCCGTTACGCCCATCCTTGTTACTTACTCTGCAATATCATCCCGACTATCTCAATATGCCGTATTGCCTTTTTGTGCGTCGACTCCGACGATTGAAAGCAACATCACTTTCAATCGTCGGATTGTTCGTTTTTATCTCAACAGCAAAATTGCCGTCAAAATTCCCTGAGCAACCAATAATACCGGCGTCAGCCAGAAAAAGAATTTCCGAAAGCCTCGCTCGTAATAGATTTCTTCTTTCGCTTTATCCACCTCTTTTTCAAGGCTTTGCACCTTTTTCGTAAGTTCTTTCGCGTGCGCATCGATTACTTCGGAAGCGTCGTACACGGCAAGCGCGATTCTCTCTTTTAATAACGCCGTCGCCTCGTCAGTCGCCTTTGCCATAGTTGTACTTATTTGCCGTTGTATTTCCGTTACCGTTTCCGTTATCCTTTGAAGCGTTATCCGCAGACTCGACAATAAGTTCCGATTGTCCTCTTTCATATCTTTCGTCAGCTGCTCTACGTTTTCTTTCAGCTTCATCACGAGCGCGTCGTTCGTCCATTCTACGCTCCTCACTTGCTGCGTCAAGTCCTCCACCCGCACATTCAGCCGCGAAATTAAGGCGTTGCATTTCTCGTTCGATACCGCTAAGGCTTGCTCTAATAATGCTTCCCGCGTTTCCGCCGTCAACCGTTTTACCTCTTCGCACAGTTCGATTGCCGACGGATTTCCCGTCAAATCCACTTCTTCGTCCGGTATACGCTCCGGACTTCTGCCTGTAATTCTGTTCTCCAATTCTTTTGATTACCTCCGTCTTTGTATAATTTTCTCCGAGTTTCGCCCCTCGGACAGGCTTTTGTTTTTCGGGATGCAGATAGGAATAATCCTTGCCGTCCCGCATGATTTTTACGCCGTAGCATTGATCCAGGTATTCTTTGAACTTTTCCGGCGTTTTTGAATTTTTGATTCCCTCGGCGATTACTTCGCGCAATTCTTCTTTCCGGCTTGTTCCGCCTTTTAATATAATTCCCTTTTCAACGGGCGCGCGACTGTTCTGGCTTCGTTTGCGGAAACTTGTTTCGATGTAACCGTGTTCTTTTCCGATTCGGTTGACTTCGTCTTTCATCTCGGCGTATTCAGCTTTACCGAATTGCAATTTTTTTCCGTAATCGTATCAACCGCGTTTACGATAATATGGCTGTGTACCGTTTCGGTATCCGTAG
>CAVLAV010000069.1:0-8444 GCA_963660735.1 bacterium | reverse complement strand
ACTCCGTACTTTATTCCAAGGGATTGCCGCAGTCGCTACGCTCCTTCGCAATGACAATAAATTTTGAGGTTTTGACACAAATCTATTATGAAGCACAAAGTGCTTTAAATAATTTCAAATAAGGTAAAACGATGTATTACGTATACATTTTAACGAATAAAAACAACACCGTACTTTACACGGGGGTAACGAACGATATTGAAAGAAGGGTAGCCGAACATAAAAGCCATACGATAAAAGGTTTTACTAAAAAATACAACGTAGACAAATGTGTTTTTATCGAAACGTTTAACGACGTAAAAGAGGCGATTGCCTGCGAAAAGAAAATAAAAAGCGGTAGCAGAAATAAAAAACTCGAACTTATTAAAGCAAAAAATCCCGAAATGAAAGATTTATCGGCAGAATAGACTTTACGCCGTTATTCAAGGGGTTTGCCACGGTCGTTTCACTCCCTCGCAATGACGGTAAAATTTCCGTGTCATCGCGAGCGCAAGCGTGGCGATCCCCCTGAAAAAGTGCGCGGCATATACTCCGTACTTTATTCCAAGGGATTGCCGCAGTCGCTACGCTCCCACGCAATGATGGTAAAATTCCCGTGTCATCGCGAGCGCAAGCGTGGCGATCCCCTTGAAAAAGTACGCGGTATATAGTCCGCCTTTTACTCCAAGGGATTGCCGCGGTCGCTATGCTCCCTCGCAATGACAACGAAAACGAGGATTGCCGCGGTCGCTATGCTCCCTCGCAATGACAACTAAAACGGGTATCGCCACGGCACTTCGTGCCTTGCGATGACAACGAGAAAACAATAAAACAAAAGCGGGGCGTGATTGTGAAATCTCGCCCCGCTTGGGATATTTTGTATATTTTTTTATACCGCGCTCTTGCTTTCTTCGGGTTGCTCCGCATCGAAGGCAAAAGCCGTTTTTTCGTTTTCTTCCTGCGCAAGATTTTCAACTGCAACGCCCGCGTCGGCGGCGGCGACTTCTTCTTGGGCAAAGGCTGCGTCTTCTGCGTCAACCTCGGCGTTCTCGGCAATGACGCCCTCGGAAATATCCGACTTTTTAAGTATTTTAAAAATAGTCAAAAAGAATATTTTTATATCCAGCCATAAGGATATATTATGTAAATAATACGCGTCGTATTTGGCTTTTAAGGTCGGGTGAGCGGCTAATACGTCCCTGCCGTTGACTTGTGCCCAACCCGTTAATCCCGGCTTTAATTGATAAACGTCGAATTTTTCGCGAGCCTCGTGCAATTCGATTTCGTTCGGTGCGGCGGGGCGGTAACTTATCAGGTACATTTTACCGTTCAGAATATTATAGAGTTGCGGTAATTCGTCAATCGAAAGTTTGCGGATAATTTTGCCTACTCTCGTTATGTAAGATTCAACGCCGCTATATTCATAAGAGGGGCAGTCGTGGTTTGCTTTTTCGGACATAGAACGGAATTTAACGCATTTAAATTCCTTACCGTTTTTGCCCACGCGTTTCTGAACGAAAAACACGGGACCTTTGGAGTCTATTTTTATGGCGACAGCCACTATTAAAAACAGCGGCGACAAAATTATCAATGCGAGCAGCGCGATAAAAAAGTCGCAAACGGCTTTAAAACCGCAGTAAAGTTTTTGCGAAAAACGCAGTTCGTATTTTTCTACCGATTCCACGTATTTTGGTTTTTTTTCTCTATTGTTTTCTTTCATAATGCACTTGTTTCTCTCTTGCGGTAGTATTTTATCATATTTTTATACAAAAGTCCAGTAAAAGTATATTATTTTTTAAGGAAATATATGGTTATAGGCTTAACGCCGTATTTTTTATCCCCTATCGTCGGCGTTGCCGACACTTCCCCTCGGCGGGGACGCCCCCCTTTCGTCGCGCTTACGCGCTCCACCTCCCCCGTTTCATCGGGGGAGTCTACCCCGAAGGAGGAAGCGGACTATTGTCTTTGCGAGCGTAGCGAAGCAATCTCCCGGGAGGGTGGTTTTCCATAAAGCATATTCTTCTCACTTTGGTCGTGGGATATTTCGCTAACGCTCAATATGACGGTTTTTTTTTATCCCCTATCGTCGGCGTTGCCGACACTTCCCCCGAAGGAGGAAGCGCAACCACACGTCATTCTGAACGAAGTGAAGAATCCCACCGAAGAACTGACAGTGCATATGCTTTATCACTTTGGTCGTGGGATATTTCGCTAACGCTCAATATGACGTACTTTTTTTTGCTTCCTCCTTCGGGGGAAGTGGCACGAAGTGCCGATAGGGGATAAAAACGTGTGATAATCGCCCGTAGGTGAAACGAAAGAAAAATTTTAAAGTAGAGGTTATTTTCCTTGATTTTAAAGTCGCGTTAAAGTATAATAATCGTATAACTGTTATAACGAAATATAAAGGAGAGCGCGATGGAACGGAAGAAAAAGAGAATAGAAGAATTTTTGGAACTTTCTGCCGAAACGACGAAATATTATTCCTATGCGGACTATTTCGTAAAAACACCTTTGTTTACGTCGCTCCGGGTGAGCAACTCGGCGGCGGACTCGCTTACGGACTTTACTTTAACGGTAAAATCTGACAGCGGGTTGATAGTGGAAACTCAAAAACAAATAGACGAAATCCCCTTTGAAAGTAGTGTGGAAGTGGAGTTCGGCGACGTTATTTCGCCACTCTATTTTGCCGACTTAAACGAGATAAAAAAGGTAAGCGTAATACTCGAACTTGCCCACGAAAAGCGCACGGTAAAGTGTTTTATAACCGAAGTTACCGTTTTGCCGTTTGAATACTGGCAGGGCGCGGAAGGCAACGGCGAAACGCTTGCGGTGTTCGTTCGCCCCAAGTTGGGCGACTGCGGCAGGCTTAAAACCGATATGCGCGCTCAACTTAAAAAGTGGAACGTTTCGGACGATTTCAGCGGCTACGACGGCGCGGACAAAAACCTCGTGAGAAAAGTCGCCGCCTCGCTTTTTACCGCTCTTCGGCACTATTCGTTCGAGCGCGAGGATTGCGACCTTACTTCGCCGTCGGCGATAGGCGGCGGCGTTAAACTGCTTTCCGAGCGGCGCGCCAAGCCTATGGAACTTGCTCTTTTAGCGGCGGCGACCCTCGAAAGCGCGGGACTCAACTCCGTGATAGTCTACGGCGACAAGCAGGTTGCGGTGGGCGTATGGCTGTATTCGGGTTGCTTTCAGGACATTTGTTCGGACGACGTGGAACTGCTTTCGAGTTACGTTTCCGACGGTATAAACAATTTAAGTTGTTTCGACGTGGACGATTTGTTTTCGGATAAAACGGTGGCGTATTCCACTTCCGAAAACCATTTTCTGCAAAAAGTGCAGAACGGCGATTACGACAAGATTTTAGACGTAAAGCGCGCAAGACTCAATCGCCTGACGCCTCTTCCCACGCGCTATAAGACGGTTAAAGGCTACGAAATACTTTCCGAAGACGAAACTTCGCCCGACGAGGCGCCCAAAGATCTGGCGTTCGTCAAGAAGATTTTTAACCTCGAGGGCAAACTTACGCGCGACAAGCAGTGGGAAAGACGACTGCTCGATTTGTCGCTTAAAAACTCGCTTTTAAACTTTACGCCCAAAAACGCCGTTCAGATAATCTCGGTCGATTTCGACGCGGCTTATCAGGCGGTCTGTTCGCCGTCGCCCATGCGGATAACGCCCGCTAATCTTTCGTCGCTCGGCATAACCGACAAGACTCCGCGATTCGGACTTTCCAAGGAATGTAAAGGCTTTAAGGAACTTATTTCCGAGGATATTTCGGGCGGAATTTTGCGCGCCTACGAGCAGGACGAAATACTTATAGACAACCTCTCCCGCCTCGTCAAAAAGAACAAGGAGGCTGACGAGGAGTCGGGCGGCAAAATACTCTATCTTGCGTTCGGCTTTTTAAAATGGTACGCAAGCGGCGAGGAAGAAGAAAAGTACGCTCCGCTCGTGCTTTGTCCCGTAACGCTTAAACTCGGCAAGGGCAAGACTTATTACGAAATTTCCGCGTCGAGCGACGATCTTTCGGTAAACTCCACGCTCCTCGAATTTTTAAAGCAGGAATTCAACGTGGATATCCGCGGGCTCGACGGCAACGTTCAAAGCCTTAAAATTTCCGAAATTCTCGCTATGGTCCGTATGGAAATAGCCGAGATGAAAAACTGGAGCGTGGAGGACGACTGCTTTCTGGCGGCGTTCAGTTTCTCGCGCTACCAGACCTGGCAGGATCTGCGCAACAATATGGACGAGTTCTCCAAGAACCCGCTCGTTGCGGCGATGCTCAAAAACAAACCGCTCGAAGGCGAGCAGATAACCGCGGATAAAGAGGACGAAGTTCCGCTTACCGAGGTTTTAACGCCCATTTCCGCCGATTCCTCGCAATGGGAGGCAATCGACCTCGCGCAAAAGGGCGTATCGTTCGTTCTGCACGGTCCTCCGGGAACGGGTAAAAGTCAGACTATAACCAACATTATATGTAACGCACTTTATTCGGGCAAGCGCGTGCTTTTCGTCGCGGAGAAAAAAGCCGCGCTGGAAGTAGTTAAAAAGCGACTCGACGCGCTCGGCGTGGGCGATTTTTGTCTGGAACTCCATTCGAGTAAGACCAACAAACTCGAAGTCGCCGCAAAACTTGCTTCTACGCTCGCGCTCGCGAGCAACGACAAAGCCGTTTCTATCGACGGCAAAGCCGCCGCAATAGACAAACTCAAAGCGGAAATGCTTGCCCCGCTCAACGCGCTACATAAAAAACGCAGACTCGGGGTTTCGGTTTACGAGGCGATGCTTATTTGCTTTAAAAACGCCGACGCTCCCGACGTAATGAATATAGAAAGCGTATTCTACGACAAACTTACCAAGGAAAAAATGGAAAAGTACGAGGATATGATACGCCGCGCCGCGGTTTCCGTAAAAGAATGCGGCGGCGTGCATAATTCTCCGTTTTCCAACGTGTATTTAAGCGAATATTCCCGTTCCGTCCGCGACGCGGCGCGCGTTTCGGCGGAAGTGGTGATAACCGAGATAAAACACCTTAAAAACTATCTCACGCTGTTTTTGGACTTGTACCGTCAGCGCGTTACGCGGCTTACGCGTAAAAAACTCGCCGCTATAGAGGAGATAGTTAAAATGCTCTCGGATAGCGCGATTCGCGCGTATTTCGACGGGCAGAAAGAGGACGAATTCCACGCCTTTTACAACGCCAACCGCAGGCTCGACGCGCACCTTGCGCTGTACTATCGCAAGTTTAAAAAACTCGTCGATTTAAAACCGTCCGAGCACGCGGAAATATCCCGCATAATAAACGAGGCGGGCGACGTGGAGGGCAGTAAAACGGCGGCAAGCGTAATAAAGCGGCTTGAAAAAGTCGCCGTCGAGCCGCTCGGCGCGGACGCGGGCGTTTCCTCGCTCGAACTCCTTATCTCCGTTGCGGACGATATGGAGTCGATTAAAACCAACACCAAACTTTCGGATAAATTTTCCTCGGCGTTCGGCAAGGTAGATTACGCCGACGGCAGGAAAAAATATCTTGAAAAACTCTACCGCCTGCACGACCTGGCGGCGAGCGTTTTCGCCGACTACAACGCCGACGGCTTTAACGGCACTTGCATAGAGGCGGCTAACGGTTATACCAAACCCGTTATCGACGGTCTGCTCGGCTCTATACTCGGTTTCCGCGCGGCGGAAAAGTCCTTCGTTAAGGCGATTAAAGCCGACGAGAGCAAACTGCCCGAAGAGGATATTTTGGAAGAATATTCCGCGCAGGCGGGCGCGCTTATCGACAACGTGGATATGCTTGCCAACTGGTGCGAATACCGCGCCGACAGCGCCGCGCTCAAAAAAGAGGGTCTTACCTTTATTACAGATGCGCTCGAAAACGGCTCGGTTACAGCCGACAACGTTATCGCGGGTTTTGAAAAGAACGTTTATCGCAACTTTTTGCAGACGACCATTCCGCTCGACCCCGCGTTGTCGAGGTTCTCGGCGGCGGTGCAGGAAGAGGACGCCGAAAATTTACGGCTTATGCTCGACGAGTACGCCGCGCTTTGCCGCGAGCGTATTCGCGAAACGCTTATTTCGCGCCTGCCCACGCCCGACACCGAGGGTAAGTGCAGTATAGAACTAATGAATTTCCAACGCTACGCAAAGACGAATTTGCGCGGTATGGGCTTAAGAAAACTATTCGAGGAAATCCCCGAACTTATAAAATTCGTCGCGCCGTGTATGCTTATGAGTCCCGTAACTGTGGCGCAGTATCTGCGCGCCGAAAACGGCTTGTTCGATATAGTAGTGTTCGACGAGGCGTCGCAAATGCCCACCGCCGAGGCGATAGGTTCGCTTGCGCGCGGCAAGAGCGCGGTTATAGTAGGCGACCCCAAACAGTTGCCGCCCACCTCGTTTTTCAATACCAACTTTACGGGCGACGAAACGAGCGATTACGAAGATACCGAGAGCGTTCTGGACGACTGTCTTGCGCTCGGTATGCCCGAAAAACACCTTACCTGGCACTACCGCAGTAAGCACGAAAGCCTTATCGCTTTTTCCAACACCACTTACTACGGTGGCAAACTCTGCACTTTCCCGTCGCCCGACGCGCCCGATTCGCACGTTCATCTCGCGCTCGTGGAAAACGGCGTTTACGACCGCGGCTTTACCAAACGCAACAAAGAGGAGGCTCGCGCTCTGGTCGCCGACGTTATCCGCAGGCTTAAAGACCCCGTACTCTGCCGTTCGAGCATAGGCGTGGTAACTTTCTCCAACGTGCAGAAAGAATATATCGAGCGTAAACTTTCCGCCGAAATCGCCGCGGCAAAACTCGAAGAAGTCGCTTACGATCGCGAAGAACCTTTGTTCGTCAAAAACCTCGAAAACGTTCAGGGCGACGAGCGCGACGTAATACTTTTCTCGGTGTGCTACGGTCCTGATAAAAACGGCAGAGTATCGCTTAACTTCGGTCCGCTCAATCAAACGGGCGGTTGGCGCAGACTTAACGTAGCCGTTTCCCGCGCAAGAGAGGAAATGACCGTGTTTACCTCGATAACCGCCGCAATGATAGACTTATCCAAGACTAATTCCAAGGGCGTGGCGGGGCTTAAAGCCTTCCTCGAATTTGCGCAGAAAGGCAAAACCACGCTCGCCATTTCCTCGGATAACCTTAAAAAGAACGAGGCGGGCATAGGCAAATTCGTTGCCGAAGGTTTGTCGCAATACGGCTACGAGTGCCGTTACGACGTGGGCGTTTCCGATTTCAAAATCGACGTCGCCGTGCTCGACCCCAAAAACAAACACCGCTACGTGCTTGCCGTTATGTGCGACGGTACGGAAAGATTTTCGGTTAAAGACAGAAACGTTTTGCAGATTTTAACGCTTAAACGCAATAACTGGAACGTTACGCGGCTGTATTCCGTCAATTACTACAACAATCCCAAGCGCGAAATCAAGCGCATAAAGGACTTGCTCGACAGAATAACGGGCAAGGATAAACGTTCGGGTTCGGGCATAAGCAGGGTGCAGAAACCGTACAAGTACGCACAACTTTCGCAAAAATTCGAGAGTACCAACTTCGTTACTTCGGGAGAAAACGACGCCGAACTCATCTCGAGAATAAAGGCGATAGTGGCGGCGGAAGAACCTATTTCCGAGGACTTCTTAATCCGCAGAACTTTCGCTTCGCTCGGCATAATAAAGAGCGGCGCGAAAGCCGAAGGGCGCATGCGCGACCTTATTCCGCTGTGCAAATTCAGCCGCGAAAAACTCGTCGGGGCGTTCTATTACAGAAAGGCCGACAAAGCCGCCGCTTACGACAAGTGCAGGGTGGAAAACGGCGAAAAAGCCGTAAGACGAGTGGAAAACGACTACTCGCCTTACGAAATCATCGCGCTTATCCGCGCCGCGCTCGAAGATAAAGTCGCGCTTTATCAAGACGAAATATTTAATATAGTGTGCGTGGTAATGCGCGTAAACAGGGCTACGGACAAATTCGCGGCTTACGTAAACGACTGCATCACGCTCGGCGAGGAAAAGGGATTTTTCGTGCGTTCGGTATCCGACCGCATATCACTTGCGTAGGGGGTAAAAGTTGAAAATCAGGCTTGCTTTCGTATTGATTTTGTGCGCGGTAATTCTTTCGGGGTGTACAACCCGCGATAATTCAAACGCGATAATGGCGTTTTACGGCATAAACGACGAGTTTATAAACGCCGATGAAACTTGTAAATTTACGTTGAAAGAGGTTGCTATATCCGAAAAAATAAAATACGGCGAAGGGCAGTTGTATGAGTCGGACGATTACGTGTTGACGATAAAAGCGGAAGTTAATTACTTGAATTACGCCTTAAAAGAATTTGGAGTAAGGGTATCGAACTACGTTTATTATATCAATTATCGTAAGACCGACGGCGTAATAAACGCTTGTTCCGTTCTCGATAAGCAAAGCGATATGCTATACGATTTGTCCT
>CAVLAV010000068.1:0-8484 GCA_963660735.1 bacterium | reverse complement strand
CAAAGACGGCAAGTTCGTCGTTCATCACGACGACAATCTGCAAAGAGTTTTCGGGGTAGACGCGTTTATAAGAGATCTGACTTTTGACGAAATCCGCAAAATTCAACGCGCCGAAAACGGCGAGAAAGCGGCTTATTCAGTCGTCCCCACGCTTAAAGAATACCTCGACGTGTGCAAAAAATATGAAAAGAAAAGCGTGCTGGAACTGAAAATCGAATACGACGAAAAGCACCTTAAAGAGATAATTGCCGAGGTGGAAAAAGCGGGGCAAACCGACGATATAATTTACATATCGTTTTACGCCTCGGATATAGAGAAGATGAGAAAGTTATTGCCGACCGCCCGTCTGCAATTTTTGTGCGGCGAGATAAACGACCAAATGATAGACTTTTGCGTGAAAAACGGCGCGGATATAGACGTTTACTACCCCGCGCTCACCAAAGAAACGGTTGCGAAATTAAAGTCCGCGGGCGTTAAGATAAACTGTTGGACGGTAAACGACAAAGCGGTTGCCGAAGACCTCGTTTCGCTCGGCGTAGATTATATAACCACTAATATATTGGAGTAACGAATAACGGTAAACGATAAACGACAAACGCCGCCGCGAGATTTTCTCGCGGCGGCGGAACTTTTATAAGCCGAAACGGGCTTTTAAATACTCGCAGACTTTTTGCGCTATAAAGTCGTGCCCTTTATCGTTGGGGTGCAGCCCGTCGATAAAATATTCGCTCGCGCCGTCGGTGTCGGGTCTTGGCAAGCCGTGCGAATACAAATCTATATAATCCACGCCGTAACTTTCGAGCGCGCCCCGAAGAAGGTCTACGTAACCTTTAAAATCGGGCGCGGGCAACTGTCTGTGTCCGCCGCCCGTGGCGTCGTTCTCGTAATATTGACGGGCGGGCAATATAAAACAAATATTTTTTTCGCCGTATATTCCGCGCAGGTACTCTATAAGCGAGGAAACCGCGCCGAGAAAAGTATACGGCGTTTTTTCGCCGATTTTGCCCACGGGCGCGTCGCCGTGTCCGTAGTCGTTCGTGCCGCCGAAAACGAAAACGAAATCGGCGTTTTTATCCATAACCTCGGAGCGCATTAAAAAGTCGTAATCGAAAGTTTTATCCGCGGAGGGGTGGCTTTGGCGCGCTATTCTCGTACCCGAAATTCCGTAGTTATCAACACTTACTCCCGTAAGCGCGGAAACGCGGTTGACAAAGCACTTTTCGGGCGACGACGCGCCCACTCCGTAAGTAATACTGTCGCCTAAAAAATTTATTTTCATAATTTAACCTCTGGGAACTTCGTTACGTCTTTACGGGCGCGGATTTTCCATTCGCCCCTCGTAAAATCGGGAAACTCCTGCACCAACCCGCCGCACGCGACGGACTTTTCGGAAAGGGCGGTAACGCACATCCAACTTGCCGCGTCGTATACGTCTATCGGCATTTCTTCGCCGTTTATGACGGCTTTGAAAAACGCCTTAAACATTAAATAGTCCATTCCGCCGTGTCCGAGTTCTTTTTCCTCTTCGGTTATATTCAACCATTCGGAAACTTGGAATTTATCGTATTCGCGCGCGTTGTTAAGATATTTTTCTATCGCCTTTTCGGGTTCGTAAAATTCGTGAACGTCGTTCACGCCGTCGAGGAAAATCATATTCGCCTCTTGACTACAAAGCCCTTTCGTTCCGCGAACGGTAAATTCGCGCGAATAGTACCTGGGCAAAGTGGTATCGAGAGTAAGCGTTACGGTTTCGCCGTTTTCGCAGATTATCGCGGTGCTTACTATATCGCCCTGTTTAAAATCCGTGCCTATAAGGCTTTTATCGGGGTTTTTGTCGCTTAAAGCAAACTCTTTAAGTCCCGCCGCCTTGCTCGCAACGGAAATTAAACTTTTAAACCTGTTGCCGCGGTTTATATCGAGAATTTTGGCAATAGGACCTAACTCGTGCGTGGGGTAATTTTCGCAGTTGCGGTTTATATAATTTCTTAAACGGTAATGTCTGTTTACCCTGCCGCCGAGAATTTCGTCGCGCAGATCGTGTCCGTAAGCACCGTGGCAATGTACTATTTCGCCGAGTACGCCGTTGCGGCAAAGCGACGTGGAAAGCAGTTCAAACCTGTCATAGCAACAATTTTCCATCATCATATCGGCGTACCCGTTTTTTCGTAAGCCGTAACCAAACGCCAACAGTCGTCCACGGAATACGCCCCGCCCACTTCGAGCGCGCAGATTTTGCCCGCCTCCATACACGCTACGGCAATATTGACGTGTTCTTCCCACGCGGTGCTTACGAGTACGGCGTCTACGCCGTCGCAGGATAAAAGTTCGTGATAATCGCCGAATTTCTTCGGGTTTTTACCCGTCTTTTCCTTTACTTTTTCGGCGGCGGAATCCACTCTGTCGGCGTACACGTCGCAAAGAGCGACCACTTCCGCCTCGTCGCAGGCAAGAATAGTGGTAAGCAGAGTCGAACCCCTCTGCCCCAAGCCGATAATGCCCGTTCTTATTTTATTTTTCTTGAAATTTCTGTCGTTTTTCATATAATAACGCCTCATTTTACGCAGTCTTTTTAACGGTAAGTTTTTTAGTATACAGCAAGGTGTAAATACGGCTCATCGCGGGGTGAACGGCGTTTTTAACCACCGCTATCACCTCGTATTCGTCGCCGTTATCGGTCAGGAAAAACACCGTTCCCGCGGCGGTTACTTTATTGCCGCAATAGTCGGTACACTCCTTCGCAATGACAATAAATTTTGAGATTTTGACACAAGTCTATTGCGAGCCGCAGGCACGGCAATCCCCTCGAGAGAGTAAGCCAACAGTTTAAGTGAAAAGTCTTTACACAATCGCTTTTTGAGATAAATTATCCATAGTCTATGAAAACGCTGACCATTTCACACGTTAAAACCGTCAATAATCGCCCTATACGCCAACTTTCACCTAAACAACACTTAAAAGCTTCACACTGCGAATAAACCGATACAACAACCATATTGCCGCTTTAGCGTGATAGCTTTGTGAAAGCGCAAATATTACCAATATTACAACCGCCGCATTTTATTACAAAATGCGGCGTTTATATTTTATAAAATAAATTATTTAAATTGACATTTTTACAAATAATACTCAATTATTCACATCGTACAAGAAGTATAGAGAGGTTTTTACAAATTCAACACACTTAATGGGGCATATTCGTTCGCCATAAATGAATTATCAACGTTTTATAATAAGAGAACTCTTCGGTCTTAAACGTAATACCAAAATAAAGAACAATGGGGATTGTAATACATATTACTGCCTTTAAACAAAACCACCCGAGTCCCAAAGGCAACAATGCGCAAAGCCTGTTTACGGCAAAAGCGATAGCGCAAGAAATTACAAATATCGATATTTGCATTAAGTAATGCGGTAAAGCCTTTTTCCCGAATCCGTACTTAAACACCACGAAATCTTCTATCGGCATAGCAACAAACAGCGAAGAAATTAAATATCCCGCAATTATTCCCGCTATACCGTAAAACTTACTCAATAATATTCCTAACGCAACGCCCATAACGCCTTCAAGGATAGGTTTAAACCAATCTTTTTTAAATAACCCTTTCGCCTCTTTGAATGCGTTTACAGGCGAACGCAAATACGGAGCGGCTCCGCTCATCGAAAGAAGGGCCGTGATATACAGCGGAAATACATTTTCTTCTCCCAGCCAAAGACCGACAAAATCGTTAAACAATCCGAAAAAACACGTCGTTACGAATATCACGATAAAGTTTGAAAAATATAATATGCGCTTAAAAACCGATAATTGATACTCTACGTTTTCGCTCACGCACAAATTTCCTATGCTGGAAGTAAGCGATGAAAATATTATATTTACAAAAACGCTGACCTGATTAACTATGAGAATATAATTACCGTATTTCCCCGCGTCTACGACGCTTACAAGCGCGGAGATGAGTATAGTCGTCGTACTATAAATAGCAACGCCGCCAACCTTATGGCAAAACATTGCCTCCACGTTTTTAATGAGAGATTTTCTCTCGGCATCCGTAATCCGCTCCTTTTTCAATTCTTTTAAGTACGGATATTTTTTATTTGCGATAATCGTTATTATAACGTTATTCGCAACGGTCTTAATTATCATTACCGTTAAATACAGGTAATAATTTTTAAATATAATAAGCAATACTATTTGTATCGCGTTGAAGGCTATATTCCCGACATTGTCTACCGCGGAAACGACGTAATTGTTTTGATCCGCCGTTAAAACGGTACGCTTATATGCAAGCAGATAACTGCCGACGGTGTTAAGCAAATATAAAACAAAATAAGACCTTAACTTGTTAAGCGTAAACGGTAAATCGTTGATATTTTCGTTTATCAAATACTGCAAAAACGGTATACAGCACAGTCCCGCAATCAACACTACGAGAGCGATAACTCTGTACACTCTTGCAAAATAATTCATAAGCGCGGCAACGGCTTCTTTGTCGTCATCTTTCATCGGCTTATACAGCGAATAAGCGACCGCCGTAGCAAACCCGAGGTCCGCAAGACTTAACACTTGTAAAATATTAGCAAAAAGCCTGTTTACGCCGTTAAGTTCTTTCCCAAGTAATTTAACGAAAAGCGAGGTAGTTACAAATGTAAATATCGCGTTTAAAAACACGCATATAAAACCCACAGTTATATTTTTGGCGGATTTTTTAACTCTTGATTGTTCCATATCAATTATTATCACCCTTAAAAAATACTACCATCCTAACGAAATTAAGTTTGAATCGACTTATCCCAAGGTCGGCAGATATCTCTTTATCGCTTTTGAAACTGCGCACCGCACAATAATACGTTCTTACCACTCCTAATTTTGCCTTAAAATTTTTCCTAAAATATTCAAGTTGCCGTTTTGCCCAATATAACGCTCCTTGAGGATTTTTACCAAATAGGTTTTTGCTTTTAGTAAGCCCGTCGGGAAGATATTCAGTAAAATATATAACGTCCGAAAACCACCTTAAATAGTAGCCGTCTGCGGCAATTTTATTCCACACAACTTCTTCGGTTATAAAATTTTCCCCATCGAATTCAGGAAACGGATATTTTTTTAGCACTTCGGTAAAATAAACTTCAGCCTTATCACCAAGTAAGTTTTTCTTTTTACGCTCTAAATTTGTAGCGTCAACGTAACCGCCGCTAACCCCATTGCCACCAATTACGGTGCTGTCAAAATGCCCTCTGCACCCTGAAACCCCTGCGTATTTATGGTCTTTCCCTATAGAAGAAACCCACCCATAAATTTTTTCAATGGCATCACAACTCAAAAAGTCGTCAGAATCAACTATGAAAAACAAGTTTCCCCGAGCCTCTAAAACCCCACGATTTATAGCACGGTGCTTTCCTCCGTTTTGTTTTTTGATGTACCTGACCGGAAATTTTTTTTCATTTAAAATGATATTATTAAATATTTCTTGAGTATTATCGGTACTCCCATCGTCAACTACAAGCCACTCAAAATCTTTGTTAGTTTGTTTTTTCAGAGATTCATATAATTTGACTATTATATAACCTCTGTTGTAAGTCGGCGTAAAAACAGTTATCATTTCTTTCTCCTACTTAAACTTTTAAAAGCCTTTTTACAAGCAAGTTTTAAACCTTGATACTTTTTTATTGCCATAAAGTAAGCCAAACGAGCAGCAAATTTCTTAGGAAAAAACTTATTATACCTTTTTGTTAATTTTTCTTTATAATAGTCCTCTTCCGTCCACCAAGAACTGTCATAATGATGAATGGTAAGGGTATTTTGAGTAATATTTATTTCTTTCGTTTCAAAATCTTTGGGGCAAAAATAATCGGCGGGGAAAACGGTTGTTTCAAGTATCGTTTGTTTTTCACCGTTTAAAACCAATCCGTATTCACAAAGAATTTCAGTTTCTCTTGCACAAACGGTTTTTAAGTTAAATTCACCGTTATCAAGTAAAAACTTATCTTTATTGTAAGAGTCTAACATTAACCCACAAAGCCTATCGTTAATCAACGCTCCCCTAATTAAGCCACTTGAAACAGCGGACTTGCTTTCAAAACCGACAAAATTATCAGGTAAATCATCAAGTGGCTTTATAACTTCTACGTCGGTATCCATATAAATTCCGCCAAAATTATATAAAACCCAAAATCTACAATAGTCCGAAACAAACGCCCACTTTTTTGCATTATACGCCTCTTCAACGTACCCGCAGCAGTGTATATCAAAATTGTTTTCGTTCCACTCTATTATTTCATAATCAGGGCAATATTTTTTCCAACTTGCTATGCACTTTTGTACCAACTCAGGAAGGGGATTACCCCCAAACCAACAATAATTTATTGTTTTATTCGTCATAATTATCTCAATGATTAAATCGTATTTTATAGTAAATATACTTCATAAGATCTTTCAACCCCGATATCTTGTATTGCCGCAAAACATCATAGTATATTTTTTCGTAATTCTTTTTATCTTCATAATCAAGTGTCCATATTTTTCTCAACAACGACAACTGAAAAAACTTCACGTAACATTGCAAATACTTGCTATCTCGTTGATTACAAACAAATTTACACGTTTCCATATAAAAATATATTACATCGTCAACTTTTTTTATCAAAATCTCTCGTTGTACAGTTGTCATTATGCTGTTCTTTCTGCACCTATAATTATAAAAACTATCTAGAGATAAAGAAGATACGCAATTTGAACAATAAATTACTTGAGGAATCAGCCCTAAATCCTCATGCAATCTCCCCTCGGGAAACCTAAATTCATTACTACGCCAATACTTTGCACTAAAACAATAAGTGCAAGCCGTTTCTAATGTTACCCTATTATGCCGTAACCTGTAAAAAGCCTCATCACCTTTCAAGTAGTGGAACTCTTTTACCGAATCTTTTTCGATACAATGACCGATTTCATCTACCTTTTTTTTAGGAAATCTTACCACTTCTACGTCAATATTAGATTTTATCTCTTTATATAATAAACTCAACAACTCACGATCAACATAGTCATCGGAATCCACAAACAACACATAGTCGCCACTTATATTTTGAAATCCAAAATTTCTTGCAGAACTCAACCCACCGTTAATCTTTGAATACAAATTAAATCTCGAATCTTTTATTTTTCCAAGATATTCCTCTATTACAGCCAAACTATTATCGGTAGAGCCATCATTTACAATAATAACTTCAAAATCTAAAAAACTTTGATCCCTAATGCTTTCAAGAGATTCTATTACGTATTTTTCAACGTTATAAACCGGCACTACTATACTAAAAACTTTATTTTTAAAAACCATAAATCATCCATAACCAACGAACAAAAATTACCGCATGCGGAACAATAGTCGTAATTGCAAATAGCGTTTTCTCTTTTGACTTTAAGCCATCATAAATTATGCCGAAAAAAATAGAAATCGGCAAATAAAAAAGTGCCGTTGCTCGATACATCCAATAAGACGCAACAGACGCCAAATAAAACAACGAACCCAATAATGATAGTAGCAAATAATTGTCATAATTGCTATATCGTTCTTTTAATTCATTCCGCTTAATCACCCCAACAATAGACACTATGTAAAACGGAGCACCTTTAATAAAAGAAAAAATCGACCCCTCATTTATATGCGTAGTGTCACTTTTAAAATATTCAAGCAACTTATCTGCCCCATATGAATAAATAGGTCTAATCAATCTTGCCAACAAAATCGAAACAGGTTCAATAGCCAAAAATAAAGCGACAACAACAATACACACCAAAGCAAATCTATTTTTTTGCCAAGAATTAAATCGAATCAGCAAAAAAACGGGAAACGCAACTATAGCAATAGCGTGGAATTGTAAAGCGATAATAATACACAATACGCTTATTAAGTCTTTATATAATTTACGTTCACCAAACGTAAGGGCTATAGCAAGAGAAACAAACGCATTTGCGTAACATTGTTTTAAGTTTACAAACATTGTAAAGACAATATCTGTAAAAAATAAAAAAATCAGCGCAGGCAAAGATTTCTCTTCTATTAAGCGATAAGAATAAAGCGTTATTACACAACATATAAATGAAGTTACATACAATACGAAGTGAAAGTTTTTAGTGATTTTTTTTACGCAATCAAACACGAAAGCCAACCCGACCGAAGTTTCTCTTCTTCCCAAAAACTCAACATAATAATTGTACCTATCTCCCCCGTTCCTACTTGAAATAGGGGTGCTATTAGTCGTGCAATATACATTATAAAGCGTAACTATAAAAGATATAAGGATAATTATACTTATACTACTTTTCTTCTTTTCATTTAAAACAAAGCATAGGCTGCCGCGTTCTACATTACACGATAAAGTGATAACGATTATAAAGAAAATAAGAAAATACAGTAATATACTTAATATGTTCATACAGCAAAACACTTACCCCATCTTTTATAGAAGAAATACGCTACGGGAATAAAC
>CAVLAV010000067.1:0-8563 GCA_963660735.1 bacterium | reverse complement strand
TTTTCACATACTTCGGCAAGTTTTGCGGTGTTACTGCTCTTTTTGCCGCCTATAACTATCATCGCGTCGCAAGACCGTGATAAAATATCCGCCTCATTCTGACGCTCCCTCGTAGTATAGCAAATTGTGGGAAAAACTTCAAGCGTTTTAACGCATTTTTTCTTAAAAAACGCTAAAATTTTTTTAAATTCGGTTTCGGAGTAAGTAGTTTGGCAAACGAGGCACACTTTATCGTCTTTATCGAGGGATAATTTCTCGTAATCCGCGCCCACTACGTCCACGCGCCCCGAGCACCAACCTATAAGTCCTATAACCTCGGGATGAGTTTTTTCTCCCACGATTACTACCCTATACCCGCGCAAAGAATAATCTTCGACTATTTTTTGCGTGCGCATAACGAACGGACAAGTACAGTTTACTACTTTTAAACCTCTTTTTTCGGCGTCCTCTAAAACCGACTTACCCACCCCGTGGGAGCGAATTATTATCGTATCGCCCGTTACCTCGTCCAACGAATTTACCGTTTTAGTGCCGAGTGCGGCTATTTCGCCCGTAACGCGTTCGTTATGGATAATTTCGCCGAGGATAGATACGTTGTCGCCCGCAATGCGTTTAGCCGTTTCTACCGCCCGTTTAACGCCCGAACAAAAACCGCTGTTTTTTGCTATTACTACCTGCAATTTTACTTATCCTCCGCAAGTTTGCCTTGCGCTATATCGACGGTTTTTTGCAAATTGTCGCGCATTATTTCGGTAAGCGTTCCGTCCAACTCGGAATTGAGTTTTTGTCCGTAGTATTCGGAATAATCGAAAGGTTTACCTATATAAAGTTCGTTGCGGTGAAAGGCTTTAAACTTTTTCTTTAAAGCCACGGGAACGACTGTCGTTTTAGACATAAAAGCGATCATAGCCGCGCCGCCCTTTATTTCCTGCAATTCGTCGTTTACCTTATTGCGCGTGCCTTCGGGAAAAATCGCGAGTATATCTCCGTGTTTTATTACTTCGAGGCATTTTTTGACCGAGGTAAAATCTGCCTTTTCCCTGTCTATGGGTATCGCGCCGAGAGTCGAGAAAAGTTTGGCTTTGAATTTACTCGAAAACCATTCCTTTTTAGCCATAAAGTATATTTTTTGCTTAAAAAGCGAAACGAGTACGAACGCGTCCGCTTTGCCGAAGTGATTGCAGATTATTATATAATGGCCATCTTTGGGTAAATTTTCTCTGCACTTTATTTTCGGCATATAAAAAAGTTTGAAAAATGGCAAAGCCAAAAATCTTATTAGTCTGTACATTATTGCTCCTCTACGGTTTCGAGAATTTTCGCCGCGACTTCTTCCGCGGTTAAATTCGAAGTGTCTATAACGATTGCGTCGTCGGCTTTTTTAAGCGGGGCGAAATCTCTGTGGCTGTCGTTGTAGTCGCGGGTTTTAATCTCTTGCAAAAGTTCGTTAAAATCGACTTTTTGTCCGCGCTCGAGCAATTCCTTATATCGCCTCTGCGCCCTTATTTCGGGGTCGGCGGTTACGAAAAACTTATATTTCGCGTCGGGCAATACGAACGAGCCTATGTCCCTGCCGTCGAGCACGCAGTCGCATTCGGCGGCGATTTTTCTTTGCATTTCCACCATTTTTAGTCTGACGCACTTTAAAGCGGAAACCGCCGACGCGAGCATCGACACTTCGTTTTTGCGGATTTCGGCAGAAACGTTTTTGCCGTCGAGCAAAGTAACCTGCCCGCCGTTTTCGTATTTTACTTTGATATCTATATTTTCGATTAAGGGTCTGACTTTTTCTTCGTCGCGAACGTCCACACCCTCGTTAAGGCATTTCAGCGCGCAAGCGCGATAAGTCGCGCCCGTGTCGAGATAAAGTATATCCAACTTTTTCGCTATAATTTTTGCGACGGTGCTTTTGCCGCTGCCCGCAGGACCGTCCAAAGCGATGTTTATCATAGAGATTATTCCTCCGTAGAACTTCCCGCGACGAAAGCGGTACAAGCCGCCGCGGTTATATTAAAGCCGCCCGTTAAAGCGTCGATATCCAAAACCTCGCCCGCAAAGTACAAACCTTTTATCTTCTTGCTTTCCATAGTGGACGGGTTGATTTCTTTTACCGAAACGCCGCCGCTCGTAACTATCGCTTCGGAAACGCTGCGGAGCGACGCGGGGTAAAATTTAAGATTTTTAATCGTGTGGACGAGTTTTTTTCTGTCCTCGCGTGATAAAGTCGAATTTTTGATTTCGCCGTTTATTTCAGCCTTTTTTAAAGCGAGCGGAATAAACGCTTTTAAAAGCAGGTCGTCGAGCGAATTTTTAACCGCTCTGCCCTTGTATTTTTCAAAATCGCGAAGAATACGCGCGTCGAGTTGTTCTTCGGTAAGCGCGGGCTTTAAATCGAGAATGAAAACCACGCTTTTCAAGTCTTTTCGGTTTAAGTAACTCGATGCGGAAATGACTATCGGACCGGATATTCCGAAATGAGTAAACAACGCCTCGCCGAACGCCGAATACACGACTTTTCCGTTATATTCGGCGGTAAAATTCACGTTTTTCAGGGATATACCCTGCAAAGGCTTAAAATCGTCGCCTTTAAGATTGAACCCGCAAAGCGCGGCTACGGGCGAAACTACGGCAATACCCAAGTCGGCGGCGAATTTATACCCGTCGCCCGTCGAACCCGTAGAGGGATAACTTAAACCGCCCGTGCAAACGATTACTTTGCTTGCCTTATACTCGCCCTTATCGGTCGTAACGCCCGTGATTTCGCCGTTTGAGGCGTTCAACTTCAAAACTTTTTCGTTGAGTTTAATTTCTACGCCCGCTTGTTTGCAATACTTTTCAAAACAAGCGGTAATGTCGCTCGCCTTGTCGCTTAAAGGAAAAACTCTGTTTCCCCTTTCGATTTTTAAAGGCACTTTTTCATTTAAAAACTTATAAAACTCACTCGGCGGAAATTTATATATCGCGCTCGTCAAAAATTTGGGGTTGGTAACTACGTTTTCGAGAAATTCTCTTTCGTCGCAGTCGTTGGTAACGTTACACCTGCCCTTGCCCGTGATATAGAGTTTTTTACCGAGTTTTTCGTTCTTTTCTATTAAAACGACTTTATTGCCGTTTTTGGCGGAAAAATAAGCGGAAATAAGTCCCGCCGCGCCACCGCCGACAACTATCGTAACGCTCACGGCTTTATCTCTCCGAATTTACTCATAGCCTCGTAGTCCGTTCTGTCGTAAAGCACGGGCGTTACGGTAACGAAACCTTGACGGGATAAATACACGTCGCTCGTTTCGTCGTCGTCAAAATCCGTAGGCTCGCCTTCGAGTTTGTAAGTTCCGTCGGCATTTTTAACGTACTCGTCGGAATATTTTTGCACGCCTATATGCGCCGCTTTAACTCCCTTGGGAGCAAAGTTTGGGAAATTTACGTTAAGAGCGTACCTATTCGACGATATTTTATAAAGACCGTCGAATATTTCACGCAAAACGACGGCGTTTGCCGCAAAATCGAAATCGGAGCGCGCCACGTTGGAAAACGCTATGGATTTAAGTCCGAAAAAGTTAGCCTCTATCGCCGCCGCTACCGTTCCCGAATATTGTATGTCGCTACCGAGATTATTGCCCTTATTTATGCCCGAACAAACGAGATCGAACGCGTTTTCGCCGAAATAATGCAGAGCGAACTTTACGCAGTCGGCGGGCGTGCCGTCTATACTGTACGATTTGAATTTATCGGAAATTTCTACCTGTTTGAAAGTCAGACTGCGTGAGATAGTCAAAGAATGAGAAAATGCCGAACGGTTTCCGTCCGGCGCGACTACCGTAACTTCGTGTTTTTCGGCGAGAGTTTCGGCAAGGGCTTTTATGCCCTCGCTGAAAACTCCGTCGTCGTTAGTTACGAGTATTCTCATACGGGATAAACCCCGTCTTTATTTTCAGCCATATCTTTGTCTACGGCTTGCTTGTTCGCCATACGCCATTTGAAGAAGTTTACCGCAACTTCGTTGAAGAGCGCGTAAGAAAGCACGTCCTCTTCCTGCGTGTAATACTCTTTCATTTCTGACTTATACTTCTCGTACTCGGGAGCGATAAGATCCGCAGGGCGACAAGTAATAATCTTTTCGTCGCCGACAACCTTCTTAACGACTGCCGCGTCGGGGTCGGCGGGTAATTTACCGTATTCGCCTTTAAGCAGGTTCTTGAATTCCTTGGTAACCATTTTGTATCTTTCGCCGCTCAGAACGTTCAATACGGCTTGCGTACCTACGATCTGGCTCGAAGGAGTTACGAGCGGAGGATAACCGCAATCTTTTCTTACGTTGGGTACTTCCGCTAAAACTTCGTCCAACTTATCGAGTTTACCCTGCTGTTTGAGTTGATTCATAAGGTTGGAAAGCATTCCGCCCGGTACTTGATAAATAAGCGTGTTTACGTTTATTTTTCTTACGTTGGGGTTGAGTACGCCCGACTTTTCGAGTTCGTCCGCGACCTTTTTGAAGTGGTTGTTGATAGGTACGAGTTTGTTAAGGTCAATGCCCGTATCGTACTGCGTGCCTTTTAATGTGGCAACGAGCGGCTCGGTCGCGGGTTGAGAAGTACCGTTGCCGAGTGCCGAAAGCGCGGTGTCTACTATATCGCAACCCGCCTCTATCGCTTTAAGGTTTATCATATCGCCCGTACCCGTCGTGTTATGCGTGTGCAAATGAACCTTCGTTTCGGGTTTTAAAACCGCCTTGATGCCTTTTACGAGGTCGTAAGCGGTATACGGCAACAACAAGTTTGCCATATCCTTTATACAAATGTTATCCGCACCCATATCTTCGAGGGTCTTGGCGAGTTTTATAAAGTATTCGTTGGTATGAACGGGACTCGTGGTATAGCAAATAGTAGCCTCGCATACGCCGCCGTACTTTTTAATGGCTTTCATAGCCGTCTCGAGGTTTCTTACGTCGTTGAGCGCGTCGAAAACTCTTATAATCGTAACGCCGTTTTTGATAGAATATTCAACGAATTTTTCTACAACGTCGTCGCTGTAATGTTTGTAGCCGAGCAGGTTTTGTCCGCGCAACAACATTTGAATGGGAGTTTTTTTAAGGTGGCTTTTAATAATGCGCAACCTTTCCCACGGATCTTCGTTCAAAAAGCGCATACAGGAATCGAAAGTTGCCCCGCCCCACGCCTCGAGAGAATAGTAACCTATTTCGTCGAGTTGGTCGAGTACGGGCAACATCTGCTCCAAAGTCATACGCGTAGCGGCTTGCGACTGGTGCGCGTCCCTCAATATAGTATCAGTTATCATTACTTTAGACATAATTTATCTCCTTAATTAGCCGAAAAGCGCAAGCAACACGCCCGCCGCTATTGCCGAACCTATAACGCCGGCTACGTTGGGACCCATTGCGTGCATAAGCAAGTGATTGTCGGGATCGGCCTCCCTGCCCACGTCTTGCGAAATTCTCGCCGCCATAGGCACTGCGGAAACGCCTGCCGAACCGATAAGCGGATTGATCTGACCGTGAGTAAGTTTGCACATAAGTTTTGCAACCAAAAGACCGCCCGTAGTACCCATACAGAACGCGAACAATCCAAGACAGATTATTCCGAGCGTCTGAAGAGAGAGGAATAACGAACCCGTTGCCTTAGAACCGACCATTACGCCGAGGAAAATAGTTACGGTATTCATAAGTCCGTTTTGTGCGGTATCCGCAAGTCTGCCGCATACGCCAGACTCTTTCAGGAGGTTACCGAGCATAAGCATACCCAAAAGCGGCATCGCGTCGGGCAAAAGCAATCCGACTATAAACGAAACGATTATCGGGAAAGCGATTTTTTCAAATTTGCTTACCTTACGAAGTTGTTTCATTTTAATTTTGCGTTCTTCTTTCGTCGTAAGCAAACGCATTATCGGCTTTTGAATTATGGGTATAAGCGCCATATAGGAATACGCCGAAATCGCTATCGCAGGCAAAAGATGCTCAGCAAGTTTTTTGGTTACGTAAATAGCCGTGGGACCGTCCGCGCCGCCGATAATCGCTATCGCCGCCGCTTCCGCCTCGGTAAAGTTGAATATACAAAGCGCGCCGAAATAGGTAATGAATATACCGAGTTGCGCTGCCGCACCTATAATCATACTCTTGGGGTTGGCTATCAACGGACCGAAATCCGTCATAACGCCTATCCCCAAAAAGATAATCGGAGGGAATATTACCCAATCTACGCCTTTGTATATGTAGTAGAACAGACTGAAATCTCTTATAACCTGCTCCGAAGAAACGGTCATCGCGGTATAACTTCTGCCCGCAACTTCATATCCGTCTTTTACGAGTTCGGTTATTTGTTCGATAGTTGCGTCGGGGCGAGCGAATAATTCGCGAAGTTCTTCGAGAGTCCCGCGAGCAACCTCGATATTGGTAGCGTTCTCCGTAATCACGTAACCTTTCGTGCCGAAAAGAACGTGATACACGCCGGGAATGTTTACTATAAACATACCGAACGCTATGGGAAGGAGCAAAAGCGGCTCGAACTTTTTGACTATGGCAAGATAGAACAAAATGCAGGCGATCAGCACCATTACGAGGTTTTGCCAACCGTAAGTGGTGAAATTCGCCACGAGATCGTAAATACCCGTGCTCTCCCACAAATTATTAAGCGACGTAACGATACTTTCGCCCATACCGCCGCATAAGTTAGTAAGTAAAGCCATTTGTTGCTCCTTAACCTATAATCGCCATAAGCGCGCCCGTATCTACGTTAGTGCCTTTGGTTACTTTATACGATATTTTGCCGTCGCAAGGCGCGGTAATATCGTTATCCATTTTCATTGCCTCGAGAATGAGTATAACGTCGCCTTTTTTAACGGTCGCGCCCTCTTCTACCGAAAGACCTTTGATAAGTCCCGGCATCGGAGCGTTTACCTTCGTTCCGTTGGTTACCGCCGCGGCAGCCGTCTTGGGCGCGCTTGCGGGTTTAACTTCCGCTTTTGCGGGAGCGGCTTCGGCTGCTACGGGAGCAACGCTCTCGGTTGCGCCTACTTCTTCTACCCCTACCTGATAAGTTTTACCGTCTATAGTTACTACGAAATTACGCATTTTATTTACTCCTTAAAATTATTTAATTCTTTTAATCCGTCTTACGACGAATTCGTTTTTAGTTTTGCCCGTATCGGCGATGCACGCAGTCGTTACCGCGGCGATTATAGCAAGTTTTATATCGAGAGGAATATCGTCCTCGTCGGTGTCTGCCGTAGCGGGTTGTACCTCTTCGATTTTTTCCTCGCTCGGTTTTTTATCGCTTTTAGCGGAAATTGCCTTACCTACGAGCGTTACGCAAAGAACGAGCAACGTCATACCGAGGAAAGTTACTACCAAACCGAGCAGGAACGTAAACAAACCCGTCTGGACGTTAGTCATTCCTTCAAGCAATAAATTATTCAGCATCTTATTACCTCACTATGGTCTGAAGGGCGGAAATAACGTATTGACGAACGAAACGCGGCTCGATAATATTATCTATATAACCGTTCTTTGCGGCGTTTACGGGGTCGGCGTTCTCGTCGGAATATCTTTCTTCGAGTTCGGCAATCTTATCTTCCCTGACCTCGCCGAATGCCGCAGCGCAAGCCGCGCCGTCGAACAATCCGATTTTTGCGGTCGCGAACGCGTAAGAATAGTCTACTCCGCCCGACTTTGCCGCAAACAAGGTGTAGCCAAGACCTATCGCCTTGCCGTATACGACCGAAAGTCTTTCCGCCTCGGAAAGTTTACGCGCAAGCAAATAAACGTTTTTAAGTACGAGCGAATTACTCGTTTCCAAATCGGTTTTAAGACCGAGCGTATTTACGAAAGTAACGATAGGCAAGCCGTTTTCGTTGGCATAAGATACGAATTCGTCTATTTTTGCGATATTTCCGTTGTCGAGTTCTACGCCGTTTTCTTCATCGGCAAAGATTATAGCCGCAACGCTCATACCGCCTATTCTGCCTATACCCGTTCTTACCTCGGGGCGATAGCCGGCGTTCATTTCGATAAATTTGCCGTTATCGAAAGTCGCTTTAACTATACATTTAGAGCAAAGCACCTCGTCGAGTTTAGCCGCGTCGCGATTGAAATCGTCGTCGGTATCGACTATAAGCGGAGAATAATCGGGCAACACCGAAAGAATATCGGTAATCTTGGTTTTAACCTCGGCTATATCTTCCGCTGCGAAAGTCGTAAGCGAGTTGTATTTCGTTGCGGAACTGCCCGCTACTTCCTCGTCCGAAAGTTTCTTTCCCGACTTTGCGGAAATTACGAGCGGACTTGCGTAAGCCGCGCGACTGTCTTTAAACATAAAGTTATAGTCTGCGCCCGCAGCTAAAACCGCGAAAGAACCATAAAGTTTACCGCTTACCACCGAGAATTGCGGAACGTTGCCTTTAAGCGCGACGGACGCGTTTATAACCTCCGCCATACCCTCCAAAACGTTTACGCCCTCGCCGACGGAAACGCCGAGCGAGTCGAACAAGTAGACTACGGGGTAGCCCGTTTTCGCCGCCTTTTCAAGGCATTTTACGATTTTCGCGCAGTTTGCCC
>CAVLAV010000066.1:7607-8720 GCA_963660735.1 bacterium | reverse complement strand
TCCGCTATTTCGAAACCTTCTTCGGAAACTATCCTGCGGATACGCTTTTTAACGTTTTTGTTTGTTTCGTGTTTTGCATAAACGACGAGGTGTGTGGTTACCTTGAAAAGCGTTTCGTTTTCGTTCTGCAACATCTGCAAAAGATTTACGAGCGTTTTTATGTGCGTTTGCTTATCGATTATCGAACTCGCCTTATAAGACTGCTCGCCTTGACTCATGAGTTCCTGCAAGGAACGGTCTATCATTCTGACCGCCTTGAATTTTTCATACGGCTCAAGATTCATGACTACCTTTACGCCGTCCATATTGAAAAGTTTATATCCCCATGCATTAAGCACGAATACGGGATAATTGCTTACGGTATAGTTATAAGTTTCCACGCCGTCGATATACGTTTTACCAGTCGTAAAGTGAATATCTTTAGGCACAGCCCATTTAAGGCGTTCGTTTTCATCTAACAAATCGACGTCTTTTTCCTCAAAATCGTCGCAATATTGATACTTGATAAAAACACACAGTTCCTTATCGTTCAAAACATGCGAAGTCATTCCGTTTTCTTCGAACGAAGGAACGGCGTTATTTAAAACTTCGCTTATCGCGCTTTTATCCGGATCGTATACTACAAGATAATAAAACGGTTTACTTATCTTGTTTTTATCGGTTAAACTCTCGTAAATTTTAATTCTGTCATCGATTATCTTATTGCGGGCGTTAAGTTCTTCTTCGTTAATAGCCCCGGCTTTGAAAACTTTATCCAGAACATCGCGTTTTTTCTCTTCGAGTTTGACGTACTCGGAAAAATCGAGTTTTCTGTCTATTTTAACAAGCGAAGCCCTGCTTTTTCCCGAAATACTTCTGATTATTTTTCCGAAGCATTTATCGATTATCTGATCCTGCCGGAAGCCCGATATAAGTCTGAATTCTCTCGGGTCGATCTGCAAAACGCCGGCATAATATTCTCCATATACGATAAACCCGTCTTTAACGTCCTTAAACGCGATGAAATTGGCTATATCGGTTGATGAACTTTTATAATCGGATGAATACGTTTTCACAGAAAACAGATATTTTACGAAATGCACGAAAAACATATAAAACCTGTCTCCGTTGCAC
>CAVLAV010000066.1:0-7472 GCA_963660735.1 bacterium | reverse complement strand
TTTTTAAAAAATTCGACTTTAACCTTCGCGGTTTTCGGAATGATTCTCATTTTGTTTACCTCATATCTTCGTCGTCGTTAAAGTTGCCGCCGCCGGGATTATCCTGATTCTGCATCGCATTAAGCACCGCATTGCCGCGGTCACGATTAAGATTGTCGTTGCGGTTATTGTTGTCGTTATTATCGTTTCCTTGAAGATTACCGGAATTTCTTATCAATTCGCCCAGATTATTGTTTCCTTGAACCTGCGCTTCATAGTGGTTCTCGTTGCCGTTTCCTCTCTCGTTCTCGTCGCCCGCAAGATTTTTGTCACCCGTGGTTCCGTCTTTTCCGCCGCCATAATGACTGCCGAAGAGCTTGTTGCCTATCTTATCTTCAACGCCTCTGTTAATGGCATTGCCGACTCTGCCCGCACCCCAGGTAACCGGCTTTAACGCAACGCCCGAAACGGCTTTAAGTCCGCCGAGCAACGCGCCGCCGAGCGCATTCCCCGCAAAAGCATTATCGCGAAGTTCGTTGCTTCCGCCGCCGCTCGTAACAAGGTTGCCGACAAGCGCCATCGCCTTTTTCATTGTAAGCGAACCGCCGATGATAAACAATATTCTGCATATATTGTTAAGGAAATTCGACGAGAAAAATTGCAGATCCGAATTCATTACGAAAAGCACGATAAGACAATATACGTTAATGGCTATAATCGTTCCGAACCCTACGAAAAATTTCGTGAGAATCTGCTCGCGCCAAAGTTTGAAGTGCGAGCCGTCATCTAAAACCGAAACCGCAACGGGGAACGGCGAAACTATATAAAGAATCACAATTGAAATTGCTCTGTCCACAAAGACGAGCAACGCCCACGCCACATTCCATAAAATCACGGCCCCCGCTACCCACGACGCAAAATAATCGAAATTTTCGAGATTTACGTAAGTGCTTACCACAGCCGTGTCGGTATAGCTCAACGTGCCGTTTATAAACAACTCGCTGTTTGCAGAATCATACCACGCTCCGTCGCTGAATGCGGTGAACAAAAAATTCCCTATGCTTCCGCTACCCGCTAAGGTCGCCTTATAAAGAGCTTGCATAAACGCGTTGGACACCCAGACTCCTATTATCATAATCGCAGGAATAAACAAAAACGTAAGTACGCTTTTCATTGCCTTCACACAAATCTGCGAAATTGTTACGTCGGGTTTTTCCTTTACGATCAGACGTATTATGGCAAGTATGGTAAAAAAGACCAACACGATAAGCCCCAGTATTGCGGCGACAATAAAAGCGTTGGTCACTTCCTGACGCTTAAGCAGGTAGGTAAGAAAGTCGATATCCTCTCCGCTTACCGTTATATCTTCTATTCCGCACAGTTTGTTCGCACACTGCATTATGCCGTCAATCAGGCGGAGTATTGACTTAGTTATACTGAATAAAAACTCCCAAAACCAATCAAACACGTTATATCCCTTTATCCGACGCAAATCAACATAGCCGTAAAACAAATTTTTACGGGAGGATTATCGTTTCGGACTATTTTTTCCTCATCGTCGTAGACGACGCAATTGTTTCGGAACTGAAACAACAGACAACTGCCGTTTTTAAGAAAAATACTCGATTTTCGCTCGTTATCTATTTCCCATGTTCTGACAGAAAACGACCCCCACTTTCCCGCTTTGAGCGAAACCGAAACTTCGGCAACGGCGTTTTCGCGTGTCGGCTCGTCGAATTCTTTTAATTCCCTCTTTTCGCCGGCGGATGACGAATCCTCGGCATCGGTATACGTTTCGAAATCGACGTCACTTCCCGTTGCTATAACGGACGGGATATCATCCGCGTTATAAACGCATATATCCAAAGCGACGTCTGCATCCGAACGCAGATATATCGCAAATTCTTTAACCGAAAGATCTTCTCCCGTAAAGACAGCCATATATTTATAGGCGTTGCTCTCGGTGGGGCATACGAAATCTTTATCGTTAAAATTGTTTACGGCACTGTCGTTGTACAACGCGCCGATTGTGGTTTCCGAGACGTCGAGATCGCTTTTTACGAACTTAACGCCCGGAAACTTTTTACCGTAGTCCTCTTCGTCCTCGATATTTCCGAGATTCGGACCGCAAGAAACGAAGAGGACGCAAATCGCCGCCAGAATAGCAGACGAAATTCTTTTCACGCTTTTTTTAAGCGCCATACGTCGACCACCAGGGTTCGAAGACGGCAAGCCCTACCTGAAGCATAGCAAGCAACACGAAAATCAGCACGAAACCGATTATTGCGTTTTTAAGAGCTTTTTTCGCTTTGTCGTGTTCTTGCGGCTCGTCTGCGCGCGCGTATTTGACGCCGAGCAAAATGCAATAAATTGCACCGATAGAACCGACTACCGCCAATAATACAGGTACCAATACGTTACAAATGTCGAGTATTGGTTTTACGATCTTTTCAAGATCAGATTGTGACATTCCTGCCAAGAGATTGTAAATCATTTTTTTCTCCTCCGAAAAAATTTTTTATTTAAAATAAAACAAGTATTTCCGCTCGTTTATTCTATTCTTGAATGTTTGCGGAATAAAAGCCCCGCAAACAACCCTGCAACGACAGCAAGTATAACAACTATTATCAAAGTGCTTGTCGCCGTGTTTGCCGTGTAAACTCTGGTGAACTCAACTTCCGAACTGCCGCCCGCCTCGTTTACGACCACTATCCTGTATTTCCCTTTTTCCGTTATTTCCGCAACGTCGGACGAAACGGCTACTTTGATTTCTTTGTTTAAAACTCCGTCCTTATAAATATAAACGGTGTCGCCCTCTTTATATCCGCTGATTCCGACATTTTGCTTGGTAACTCCGCCGTTTTCCACGCCCTTTAAGGCGATTTGGGGAACGCTTTTGTCGATGACTATCGAAAATTCGGACGTTTTACCGGTAAGATACGACGTCATGACGACCTCATATGTTCCGCTCTCTTCAAAATCGAGATACGAACCGCCGTCCTTATCCTCCACGGCTTCCGTCCAATCGACTTTTCCGCCGCCGCCATCATAAGAGACTTCAGTTATTTTAAATCCGCGAGGCGTGGTATAATCAAACTTCATCAGCGAATGAGTTAAAAGATAGAAGCAGAAATAATCCTTATTGCCTATTTCGTCTTTCAGAACGATTTCCCACTTTCCGCTTTCGCCGAACGTCGAGGAATCGTATCCTTTGATTTCTTTACCGTCACGATATACCGAATAATAAGACACAGTGTCGCCATTCAGCGGTGCAAATCTGACCGATTCGTTTACAACTTCTCCGCTTACGATTTTCTGTTCCGCCGTGCCGACGTAAAAACAGAAATCGGCTATGCTGTCGCGCTTTACGGAATAATTCGCGACGTTGCCTGCAATATCCTTGACGGAGATTATATAACTGCCGTCCTGCAGATATTTCGTTCCGCTTTCATAAGCTCCGAGTTCTTCGCCGTTTATGAAAATCTTAGCCGTGCAATCATCGTCAAAAGTAACGGCAACGGGATCCTTCGTAACTCCGTCGTTCACGTTCATCCCATAAGGCTCGACTTCAATCGTCGTCCTGTACAAAACGCATTTGAATGTAAACGAGAATCCGTATTCGTCCGTGTACTCCATGGTATATTCGTATTTCCCGCTGACAGAATCGCTCGGGAAATCAAGCGAAAACGGAAGATCTCTTTTCTCCGAATTGACGGTGAACACTGATGCGAATGCTTCCGAAGCAAGATTTATCGTTTTGTTGCACCAAATTCCGTCACGGGCGATCGTTTCGTCCACGACGTAAATTTGTTTTTCCATGCTGCGGGTAACTCTCGTGGCAATCAAGGTCGACTGCGCTCTGTAATTAACCGATTTTCCGATTTTATTGCCGTAAATATCCCTGAAAATTATTTCATATTCGCCGTCGCCGTTATCGCCTATAACGAAGCTCTCGTCGAAAGCGGATTTCACTTCGGCAACGTCATCATATACACTGATTTTTTCGCTGTCGGGCGTTTTAACGATTATCGATTTCACTCCGCAATCAAGCAATTTCGATTTAATGAAATAAACTTTGCTGTTTGTATATCCTTCCGATTTTTTCAGCGCGTTTTCGTTAAATCCGTCAAGCCACTCATCCGAATAATCGATATCCTCACGGCATATCGTGACATTTCTCGTTTCCTTGTTGCCGAATTTGTCGTCGAGAGCAACCTCAAACTCTCCGTTTCCTCTCACCGTAACGATGATTTCGCTTTCGGTATATCCGACCTCGGGAATATATGGTTTCCCGTCCTTTGTAACGGAATATCCGACTTCTTTGTATATCTTGAGAGACACAAAATCGTTCGAATAAAATTTCCCGTCATAATTTACGGAATAAGTTAAGCTTTCACCATCGGCATATCCGACGATTCCCACAACCGATATCCCTATCTGATAAATTATTTTTATCGTGGACGAGTTTCCGTATTTGTTATAGGTAACGACCTGATAAAAACCTGCCTTATCGCAAACGAAATCGTCGAAATAATACTCATATTCGATAGAATCGAAATCGCCCGTCGCGGAGAATCTGACGCAATACCAACTTATGTCTTCGGAATATGTGAGCGTAACGTTGCCGTTTACGTTCAACGTTTTGTTTAAAACCGACGTCGTTTCGTTGAAAACGTAATTCACATACGAGAGTTCGTCGGAAATTTCCGTCTCGGCATATTTACATTCGACAACCGTACCCGAACGAACGCTGAACTTTGCGTTGATTTTATGTGTTTCGTCTTCCTTTTTTTCTTTCAAGCCCGTTTCAAGACGAATCGTTTCTCCGTCCGACGTCACCCGCACGTAATACGAGTCGGTCTCGCTTACGACAAACGGCGTAGACGTAAGTTTTTCGCTAAGCTTGATTTCCTCTTCCACCGCATAAAATCCGCTGTCGTTTTGGGCAACTTTAAGAATAATACGCTTAAGGTTGGTTCCGTCTGTCACCAATCTGAAATATTCGCCGTTGACAACGAAGACAAATTCGCCCGCGCCCGTAAGCTTTGCGATAATGTTCTTGTTGCCGTATTTCGACGTTACGCCGTCGAGATCGTCGACGCCGAGTTCGGTGAATTCGGAACGACCTATCTTGAACGAATAGGTCGAAACGTTACCTATTTTATCCGTCGCTTCGATAACGTAACTGCCCTCTTTGCTGAACATCATTTTATCGGAAAGATTTCCCGTGTATTCGGTAACCGCTCCGTTATACGTACACGACCATTTGTAAATGCCTGACGAATCGGATATTCTCAACGTAACAAGACTTCCCGCTATAAGCTCGCCGTCTTTCACCGTCTCGGTTACGACGTCCGTCTGTACGAAACTTACGTCGCCAAGATTTATTATATCGCCGACTTTAACGTTTTTATGGCTTGAAAGGTAATTCTTCACGGTGTCTTCGCCCTCGTCGGCATACGAATATTTCACTCTGTTCGCAACGACGGAAATCGTCGGGGCGGAAGAATCGGATTTCCCCATATATGTAACAAATAAATCGGGATAATCCTTATAATAAATTTTTACCTGCCAGTTGTCGGTTTGGCTTACGGCTACTTCGGTGTAATTGCCGACGTGCGTCGACGTGCCGCTTCCGGAAAGGAATTCATACTCGTAATCGCCCGTAGAATAACGGAATTTTACGTTTCCGTTCGTAGTTATCAGATAACTCGAAAAACCCAATTTGGTTTTTACGAAACCGACCGTATCTTCTGCGCTTTCGTCAACTTTTACGTAGTATCCCTGCTCGTAAAAGTACCAGGTTACCTGCGGAATTTCCCTGATAAGCGTCTCCGTTTTGTCGTAAACGTTTCCGAACAAATCTTCGACATAAAAGCGGTATTCGCCTTCGTCGTACAATTTTTTTCTGTTGGATGTAAGCGAATCGACGCTGTCTACAATCAGAACGTTGTCGAGATATATTTCGAATCTGTAAATATCGTCCTTCGAATACGTACAGGTAAATTGTATATAATGATTGGGTTCGTTTTTAATCGAACACGAACTTTCAAGGTCGGCGGCGCTTATTCTCAGATAGAATTCGAAGCCGTTGCCGCAGCGGTCGTATACCTTTACGATATATCTTCCCTCCGCTAAACTCACGCCTTCCAATTCGCTTGCAAGGTATGCGTTTTTATACACCCCGCCCGAGCTGAACACCGCGACGTATGCGTATTCGTCGGTATCGTCGAGCGAAACGAACGAGAAAGATTTTACGTTCAACGCAGAAATTTTCTCCGCGTCCTTTTTCGTTATCGTAAGTCCCTGTTCGCCGCTGTTGTTGTCATACAACACGCTTATTTCGGGAGAAGAATTATCCACATAAACGCTGTATTCCCTTATTCCTTTCGCGCTGCGTTCTATTATGTCGTATACGCCCGTGCCGCTTATCTCGTCTTTTAAACAGAAAGAATCCGAGACATTCAATTTTTCATAATTGCCGCCGTCATGATTTTTAAAGTAAAAAGAAGTATATTCCGCAACAGTCAGTTTCTGAACGGCAAAAGGATATTCAACACCGCCTGCGGTTTTATATGTCGACGCGTATATTCCGCTGTCTCCGCCGAAATATACAAGGGTAGTCAGTTTTGTTCCCGTTTTCGTAACGTCAACGGATTCGGCACTCGATTTTATTCTCGAAGAGTCGAGCTGAGGCATTCCGCGCGAATCCAGATCGTCTTCTCCCGCAAGGTAAACATAACTTCCTTTGTTTACTATTTTCGAAACCACCGTTTTTATCGCCAGGTTAAGATTGGTTGAAAATCTCGAAGTGTTTATTTCGGTTTCTTCCGTCGAGCTATAGTAGTAATAATTCCAATATTTAGAATCGGACGTCTGATCCCATGAAGCCGACTTATAACGGATCCAGGTTTCTCCCCTTTCGGCGGTTTTTTCGTTCTGAGCCTTTTTAAAGGTTTCGCTGTATCCACCGTTAAGAGCTTTGGCGTCGTTATCCGACGAAATGTAAAACAACGAAACGTCCTGCATTTCCATATACGTGTAATATTGCAACGCCTTGTCTTTTGACGAAAATGCAAGCGGAAGTTTCTTCGTCGCGTTGTAATTTTCTTTTATTACCGTACTGTTTTCGGACATATGATAGTACGAAATATCGCTGACGACCCACACTTTGTTTACAACGAGTTTGTTCGTTACCGTTGCGATATAACCGTCAACTTCGTCTGCCTCTCCCGCAAGGAAGAAGGAGAAAACTTCCGATTTCTTGCCGTCTCCGCCGATCTGAATGGAGAAATATCCGCCGTATTCGGAGATATACTCCATGATATACTTATTATCCGATGCGAAATGACAACTGAAATATTTATCCACGTCCGCCGTGACGTCTGCGCCGCCTTTATAAAGAGACGCAATGCTTATTTCGGACAGAGATTCTTTCGCGCCGAACGATAATGAAAATCCGCTTGCATAATAACTGTTTTTATAGCTATTTT
>CAVLAV010000065.1:0-8754 GCA_963660735.1 bacterium | reverse complement strand
ACTACCGTCCTCGCCTTTGCAACAAATCATCAAAAATATCGGCGTTTTTGTTGCATGCAAGTCTAACGGCGTGTTTTTAGACTAAGACAAGGCGCGCGAATGGGTTAATACTGTCCGTATAACCCGTGAGCGCAACACAGTATTAGTCAAAAACACGCCGTTAGACCACGGTTCGTATTATTCTTGTCTGGCATACGAGGATTTGGCGAAAAAGACTTTGAGTGAGAACGGCTCGATTGAAAAAACTGACGAAAAAAGCGAAAGCGGCGAGAAAAAGAAAAGCAGTTTAAAACCGCTTTGGATAGTGCTTATAATAGTCGGGTCGCCGCTGTGGTTGGGTCTTGCAATCGGCGCGGCGGGGCTTATCGTCGGACTTTTGGCGGGCGCGCTCGGACTTGTAGTAGGACTTTTCGCCGCGTGCGCGGGGCTCGTAGTCGGCGGCGTAGGCGCGACTATTTACGGCGTGATAATGCTTTTCAGCGAATTCGGCTACGGACTTGCTTGTGCGGGCGGCGGAATTTGTTCGTTTGCGCTCGGAGCGTTGGCCGCGATAGGGCTGTTTAAACTTTGTAAATATTTACTCGGACTAAGGAGGAAATCGAAATGAAAAAAAACGGTAATTATCTTATGCATAATTTTGGCGGTCGGCTTTATTTTAGCCGTCGTAGGAACTTGTATTTATCTTTCTTCGGAGGAAAAGGCTATGGAAAAATACGAAAAAGTAGAAAAGACGATTGAAACGGACGGCTTGAACTTGCTCACCGTGGATAGTCAGGTAGAGGATATAACTCTTGCGAAAGCGGACGGCGATAAATTTACTCTTACTTATTATGAGGGCAAGCGGCTCGAACATACCGTCGATAATTTAACGGAAGGCAAACTTACTTTATACACCAAACGGCAAACGCAGTTTTTAAACTTTTGGGTAAACCGTTACGCGGCGTATAGAGCGATTACCGTGGGTATTACGCAAAATTACACGGGCGCGTTGATTATAAAAACGACCACGGGCGATATAAAAGCGAACGGAATAAAAAGTTTAAGCGGCGTTGAAATATCCACCAAAACGGGCAATACGCGTTTGAGCGGAACGGTCGCCGAAACGCTGAAAGTTACTTCCTCTACGGGAAATATCACGGTAGAGGGCGGCGAGTTTTCGTCGGGAGTAACGGTAAATTCGTCCACGGGCAACGTAAGCGTAAACGGCGCGAAAGCCGAAGGGGTTACGGTAAAGGTAACAACGGGCAAAGTGAGCGTAAACGCCGATTGTAAAACCTTGTCGCTTACCGCGACCACGGGCGACGTTACTTTTAGCGAAATTACCGCGAGCGATATTTTTCTTAAAACGACTACGGGCAATATAGAGGGCAGTATTCGCGGTGAGGAAAAGGACTACGATATAGAATGCGACACGCGTACGGGCGATTGCAATCTTAAAAACAGAGCGGTAGAGGGCGGCAAAAAATTAGTCGCGTCCGCCTCGACCGGCGATATAAAGATAAAATTTATATAACGCTTTTAGAGCGCGCCAAAATCGTTGAATTGAGATATCCCCTATCGGCACGAAGTGCCGATAGGGGATAAAAACGTGTCATTGCGAGCCGAAGGCGTGGCAATCCCCTTGAAAAAGTACACGGCATATACTCCGCTTTTTGTTCCGACGGATTGCCGCGGTCGCTTTTCGCCCTATTCAACGATAAAGGCTAACGCCTTACAAAAACCTGACGGTTTTTAGCGTTTTTAATAAAAACGCCTATCGTTTTATAAATACCGTCGCTCGCAAACCCTTGCAAGCAAGTTTGCTTACTCGGCATTGGCGCAATGACAAATAAAAAAATACGTCATATTGAGCGTAAGCGAAATATCCCACGACCAAAGTGAGAGGTATATGCCTCTTGCGTTTGCAATGACGGAAATTTCAATTGCGTTACGCTTTTTTAGTTTTTAACACAAGTCTAATTGCGCCGAAAGGCGCATTTTGCTTGTTAAAAACGGGAAATTGTGCTAAAATATGCCTATGCAGGCTATAACTTTTGATAACGTGAGTTTTTCGTATCCCGCAAGGAACGGCGAACCGCCCGTGGAAGTGTTGAAAAACGTTTCCTTTACCATTGAAAAAGGCAAATTCGTCGCGCTCGTCGGCGCAAACGGCAGCGGTAAGTCTACCTTGGCAAGGCTTATCGACTGTTTGCTCACCCCCACGAGCGGCAAGGTGAGCGTTTTCGATATGGATACTTCGGATAAAACTCATTCTTTCGATATTCGCAAAAAAGCAGGAATGGTCTTTCAGAACCCCGATAATCAACAGGTCGCATCTATCGTAGAGGACGACGTTGCGTTCGGTCCTGAAAATATAGGTATGCCGCGCGAGCAGATTTGCGCCGCGGTAGATTACGCCCTTAAAGTTACCGATATGGAAAAATTCCGTTCCGTAGAGGCGGCAAGGCTTTCGGGCGGACAAAAACAGCGCGTGGCGATAGCGGGCGCGCTCGCTCTTCAACCCGAAATTCTCGTTTTGGACGAGGCTACTTCTATGCTCGACCCCAAAGGCAGAGCCGAAGTCGGCGCGGTTGTAAAGCAACTCAATAAGGAAAAGGGTCTTACGGTTATAAGCATTACTCACTATATGGACGAGGCGGTTGACGCCGACGAAATTATAGTGCTTTCGGGCGGGGAAATTCTCGCAAAAGGCGAACCCCGCGAAATATTCAAAGATACCGACTTGTTGCGGCGCGCGGGGTTAGAACCGCCGCGCGCCGCCATACTCGCCGAGCGTTTAAAAGCGGCGGGCGTACCCGTGAAAAGCGGAATATTGACCAAGGAGGAACTCGCCGATAATTTATGCGAATTATTGCAAAAGAGTTAAGTTTTACTTACAATAAAAAGTCGGCGTTTAAGTCCGACGCGCTCAAAAGCGTTACCTTGGATATTCCCGAGGGCGAATTTTTCGGCATAATAGGGCATACGGGCAGCGGCAAATCCACCTTTATACAGCATTTAAACGCACTTTTGCCCGTGCAAAGCGGAACGCTTATAGTGGGCGATTCCGACCTTTCCAAGGGTAAAAAGACTGATAAAAAACTGCTTAAAGTTTTGCGTTCCAAGGTGGGTATGGTCTTTCAGTACCCCGAGTATCAACTCTTTGCCGAAACGGTATTCGAGGACGTGGCTTTCGGGTTTAAAAATTTCAATCCGCAGGCGGACGAAAATCAAATAAAAACCGCCGTATACGACGCTTTAACGCGAGTTGGGCTCGATTATTCAATCGCAAAAAAATCGCCGTTCGAGTTGTCGGGCGGGCAAAAACGCAGAGTGGCGATTGCGGGCGTAATAGTTACTTCGCCCGAAATTCTCGTACTCGACGAACCCGTCGCGGGACTCGATCCGCGCGGCAAACGCGAACTTATGCGGCTTTTGCACGAACTGCATTCTACTACCTGCAAAACGGTGATAATAGTTTCGCACGATATGGATGAGGTGTGCGAAAACTGTACCCGCGTGGCGGTGTTCTCGCAAGGCGAAGTTATTGCCGAGGGAACGCCGAAAGAGGTCTTTTCGCAGGGCGAAAAAATGCGCGGTTTAAGGCTCGGCGTGCCGCTTACCGAATATCTTTCGGAAAGGCTTGCCGAAAAGGGCGTAAATCTCGATTGCGACCTTACCGAAAACGACTTTATAAGGGCGGTGAAGGAACTATGTTAAGCGACGTTTCTTTCGGTAGTTACTATCCGTCCTCGTCTTTCGTCCATAAACTCGATCCGCGCGTTAAAATACTTATTTTAATAGCCTATCTCGTGGCGGTTTTTGCGGCTAAATCGTTTTTGTCGCTCGCCGTGCCCGTGCTGTTTTTATGCGTGGCGGTGGCGTTTTCGTCCGTACCCGTAAAATCGGTGCTTAAAAGCGTTAAGGGTATAATATTTTTGCTTATTTTTACCGCGCTTTTAAACGTGCTTTTTTATAAACCCAAGGAGGGCGACACCGTCTACTTTTGGGTGGTTACGAAAGAAGGACTTTTAAACGCGGCGTTTATCGCGGTAAGACTTATCTCGCTCGTACTCGGCAGCAGCGTTTTAACACTTACCACCACGCCCGTGAATTTGACCGACGGTATAGAAAGTCTGTTAAAACCGCTTGCTTTAATTAAATTCCCCGTACACGAACTCGCGCTTGTAACTTCTATCGCGTTAAGGTTTATCCCCACGCTCGCGAGCGAAACGGACAGAATAATAAACGCGCAAAAGGCGCGCGGAGCGGATTTTGAAAGCGGAAATATAATAAAGCGCGTAAAAGCGCTCGTACCCGTGCTTATCCCCTTGCTCGTAAGCGCGTTTCGCCGCGCGGACGAACTCGGCGACGCTATGGAGGCGCGTTGCTACGCGGGCAGTAAAAACAGGGTAAAATATAAAAAGTTGAAATTTACTTGGCGCGACCCGTTGGCGGTAATACTTACCGCGGCGGCGGTTACGGGCGTGTTTTTGTTAAACGCCTACGGCGCGCAACTTCTGGCGGTGATATTTTGAGAATAAAACTCGTAATTCAATACGACGGCACGGACTTTTGCGGTTGGCAAATTCAGGCGGGCGACAGAACCGTGCAGGAGGAAATAGAACGCGCTATAACGCGATTAACGGGCGAAAAAGTCAATTTGGTTGGCAGCGGCAGGACGGATAGCGGCGTACACGCCGAAAGGCAGACGGCGCATTTCGACACTTTATCCGCCGTTCCGCCCGAAAAGTACGCCGCCGCGCTTAATCCTCTGCTTCCCGCCGACGTGAAAATTCTCGAAAGCGCGGCGGCGGAAGAGGGGTTTCACGCCCGATTTTCGGCAAAACGCAAAACTTACGAATATCGGCTTTACGCAAGCGAAACCGTGTTGCCGCTTAAAGAAAGATACGCGGCGCGAGTGCCTAAACCGCTCGACGCGCAAAAAATGCGCGCGGCTTGCGCTTACCTTTTAGGCAGACACGATTTTAAATGCTTTCTGGCAAGCAATTCTTCCGTAAAAGATACCGTGCGCGAAATATATTCCGCGCAAATAGGCGAGTGCGGCAACGATATTTTCTTTACCGTATGCGGCAACGGTTTTTTATATAATATGGTAAGGATAATCGTGGGTACGCTCGTAAAAATAGGCGAGGGCAAAATTCCGCCCGAGGCAATGAAAGATATTATCGACGGTAAAAATCGCGAACTCGCGGGTAAGACTATGCCCGCAAAAGGGCTTACGCTTAAAAATGCCGAGTACGCGTGATTACGATTTAAATTTTAATGCGAAAAGGAGGACGAAAAACTAATGCAAAATTCAACGGCGCATTTTGAAAAAGTGCGCAAAAATTTCGGTTTCGGTTGTATGCGACTGCCTATGAACGGCGAAGTCGTCGATTACGCCGAATTCGAGAAGATGATCGACGCCTTTATCGAAAGTGGTTTTAACTATTTCGATACGGCGCACGGCTACTTGCAAGGCAAAAGCGAAATCGCTTTGCGCGAATGTCTGGTAAAAAGATACCCGCGCGAAAGTTATTCGCTCACCGACAAACTTTCGGTTTCCTATTTTAAGACCGAAGGCGAGGTTAAGCCTTTGTTTGAAAGTCAGTTGCGGGCGTGCGGAGTTGATTATTTCGACTTTTATCTTATGCACGCGCAGTCGGCGGAGATATTCGCTCATTTTAAGCGTTGTCGCGCCTACGAGCAGGCTCTGGAACTTAAAGCCGAGGGCAAAATAAAGCATTTCGGCATATCTTTCCACGATAAAGCCGAGGTCTTGGAGCAAATATTGACCGAATATCCGCAAGTCGAGGTCGTGCAGATACAACTCAACTACGTTGACTACGACGACCCCGCCGTTCAGTCGCGCAAGTGCCTGGAAGTTTGCCGTAAGCACGGAAAACCCGTAATAGTAATGGAACCCGTAAAGGGCGGTAATCTCGTTAAATTGCCCGACGAGGCAAAACGCTTTTTCGACGAATTGCACGGCGGCAGCGCGGCAAGTTACGCGGTGCGTTTCGCCGCAGGGTGCGATGGCGTGTTTATGACCCTTTCGGGTATGAGCAACCTCGAACAGATGAAAGACAATCTTTCCTATATGAAAGATTTTAAACCTTTGAGCGAGGTCGAGGCGCAGGCGGTTAAAAACGTTTGCGAGGTGTTCCGCTCGATGAAGTCTATTCCGTGTACGGCGTGCAGGTATTGCACCGAGGGTTGTCCCAAGAAAATATCCATACCCGACCTGTTCGCTTGTATGAATGCCAAAAATATTTACCACGACTGGAACGCCGACTATTATTATAAAAACGTGTACACCAAAAACAACGGCAAAGCGTCCGATTGCGTTAAGTGCGGCAGGTGCGAAAAAATTTGTCCGCAGCATTTGCCTATCCGCGACTTGCTCGTTAAGGTGGCAAAGGAGTTCGAGGGTTGATGGAATACAGAAAATTGCCTCGCGGCGAAGAGAAGTTGAGTACGCTCGGACTCGGTATGGGCGGTATACAAAACACCCCGCAAGCCGAAATTCAGGCGGTTATAGAAAAGGCGATAGACAACGGAATAAACTTTTTCGACCTGTGCGCGGGCGGTAGAAGCGTTTACGAACCGTTCGGCAGGGCGATTGAGAAAAATCGCGAAAAGGTGCATTTTCAGTTGCATTTCGGCGCGGTTTACAATAAAAAAGGCGATTACGGTTGGTCGCGTAACTTAAAAGCGGTTAAAGAAACTTTCGAGTGGGAACTAAAGGCGTTAAAGACCGATTACGCCGATTTCGGCTTTTTCCATTGCGTGGACGAGGAAAGCGACTTTGAAGATATAAAGTCGAGCGGGATTTTCGACTTTGTAACCAAATTAAAACAAGACGGAATAGTAAGACATATAGGATTTTCGTCGCATACGCCGTCGGTCGCAAACGAGTTGATGGATACGGGCATAGTCGATATGATGATGTTTTCGATTAACCCCGCTTACGATCTCGAATGCGGCGACGAGTACGGTATAGGCTCGACGAACGAGCGCGCCGCGCTTTTTCGTCGAGCCGAGGCTCAGGGAGTCGGCATTTCGGTTATGAAGCCTTTTCACGGCGGACAGTTGCTGTCGGCGGAAACTTCGCCGTTTAAAAAGGCTCTTACCAAAAATCAATGTATTCAGTATTGTCTGGATCGCCCCGCGGTGCTTGCGGTCGTACCGGGAGTGCGCAGTTTAAAGGACTTGGACGAACTTTTAAAATATCCGTCCTCCACCGCCGAGGAACGCGACTATTCGGTTATCGGCGAATTTACACCCGACGCGGCTACGGGCAACTGCGTATATTGCAATCATTGCAAACCTTGCCCCGCGGGCATAGATATAGGGCTTGTAAACAAGTATTACGATTTGTCGCTTGCGGGCGACAAAATGGCGCATAATCATTACGATAAACTCGTGGTGAAAGCCGACGCCTGCCTTGCTTGCGGACACTGCGATAAACGATGCCCCTTTAAAGTAAAACAACAAAATAAAATGAAAAAAATAGCGGAGTATTTTAAAATATGATAGAAACTGTATTAGTAAAACATAACGCGTCTCAAAAGGTTAAAATAGCGGTTAAAAGTCTTATAGCCGCACTTATCGTTACTTTGGCAGTCGTACTGCCGCAACTCGTGCATATCGCGGCGGGGCAAAGCGGCGGCGTAAAATGGTTGCCTATGTACTTGCCCGTTTTGCTCGGCGGTTGCCTGCTCGGGTTTAAGTGGGGTCTTGCCGTAGGCTTACTTTCGCCCTTGGCAAGTTTTGTCGTAACTTCGGCGTTTTCTTCGCCTATGCCCGCGCTTGCAAGGTTGCCCTTTATGATGCTCGAACTCGCAGTATTTGCGGCCGTTTCGGGCGCGTTTTCCGAGAAGATAAGTAAAAACGGTTTGTGGGCGTTCCCCGCGGTTATACTTGCGGAAATTTGCGGCAGAGGCATATTTATGCTCGCGGTGGTTATTTTCCAAGCGGTAACGCCGTTCACCCCCGCGGTTATTTGGGCGCAAATCAAAACGGGGCTTTTGGCTCTCGGGTTGCAGGCGGTAATCGTTCCCGTTATAGTAATTATTCTTCGCGCGGCGTTAAACGGGGATAAAAATGATTGACCTTAAAATTGCCGAGGCGGGACTTGACGGGCATACTATTTGCCTTTGTAAAGACGGACGGTGCTTGTTCAGCGATAAAAGAGGTATCGCGCCTATGCTCGGATTTATCGCGCAAGGGGAAAATTTGCGCGGATATTCGGCGGCGGATTTAATCGTCGGTAAAGCCGCGGCATTATTGTTCGTAAAAAGCGGCGTCGTCAGCGTTTACGCCAAAGTTTTATCTCAAGGCGGCAAAGAGGTTTTGCAAAAATTCGGAGTGTTTTTCGAGTACGAAACGCTTACCGATAATATAATAAACCGCGACGGCACGGATATTTGTCCTATGGAGAAGACCGTCGCAAATATTTCCGACCCCGACGAGGCATATATCGCTTTGACCGAAAAAGTCCGCTCCCTGCAAGCGAATAAAAACGCGTAATATTTAGCGTGGCGAAATATCCCGCCGAACTATTTATCTTACCGTCATTGCGAAGGAGCGTAGCGACTGCGGCAATCCGTCGGAGTAAAGTACGGAACATATATTCCGTAGACCTCCACTCTCCCGGGAGTTTGCTTCGCTACGCTCGCAAAGACAGTAAATCGTCCGAGCGGAGGATATAAAGTAACAAAGTAAAATTACAGACACCCCTTTAAAGAATAAAGGGGACGGGGGATTTTG
>CAVLAV010000064.1:8367-8815 GCA_963660735.1 bacterium | reverse complement strand
CCCATAGTACTTAATATTAGGTAAATTTTTTTCACTCATTATGCATCAACCTCCTTTACTAACTTGGAGATAGTTGTCTTTGAACTTCCTAATATATCAGCAATTACCTGCAGGCTAAAAACTTTATCGTTGCATTCTCTTAAAAACTTTGCCTTTGTTTTTAATATGTTTTTTTCATTACAGCAATTTTGTGGAGTGACATTTTTAAAAGAAAATAACATCTCATAAAAATCCGTTTTTTTAACTTGCGATTCGTTTACTACAGCATTACGAATTGCTTTGAGAATGATTTCTTCAATATTTGCTCCGCTCAATCCTGTAAAAGCGGTTGCTAATTCGTATTTTTCTTTTGTTGATAGATTATGATTGCCTTTGGAAAACAAATCTATCATTTCTACGATAGCATCTGTATCTGGAAGTTCGATTTTTAATTTATATTCAAATCTTC
>CAVLAV010000064.1:0-8357 GCA_963660735.1 bacterium | reverse complement strand
GTTGCGGCAACAAGTAAACTATCATTGCTCATTGCGTCAACATTTTGCAATAAACTATTTACGACTCGTTTCAATTCTCCAAGTTCATTGTTGTCGTCGCGTGCCTTTGCAATTGCATCAAACTCATCTAAAAAAAGAACGCAGGGGATCTTTTGTGCAAAATCAAATAACATGCGAATATTCTTTGCTGTTGTGCCAAGATATGAAGAGATAAGGCTGTCTAACCTGGCGATCAACAGTGGGAGATTTAATTCTCGGGCAAGCAAATATGCGCATTGTGTTTTGCCGCAACCGGGAGGCCCGTACAAAAGCAGTGTGTTTGAAACGCCAATCCCAAGTGAATTAAGTTTGTCTGCGTTTTTATAGTTCAAAATAAACGACTTTAGATTTTCAAAGTTTTGTTTCGACAGTATAACATTAATATTGTTGTCATCGGGATACACAATATCTGCTAGTACGCTACGAGATTCAGAATCGATTGGAATTGATTGTTCTTTTCTAACTCCCATTGCTGAAAGAATAGTTGCACTTTGATTAGATAATAATTTGCTAAATTTATTAGCGGCTTGCGTTTCATTATCTTCTTCCAGCTTTGTAATTAATTGTTTCGTGTAATTGACAACCTTGGGGAGATCGTGTTTCAACGAGCCTTCTACAATTTTGCCTATTTCAATAGAGTATTTCATTTGGCTTTCCTCCTGTTGCTATTTTATTATAGTAAAACGAGTTGCGAAAGTCAAGAACGTTTTTGCTAAATTCGGGAACAAATTTCAAAAATTAAGAACGAATATGGTGATTTCTGAAACGCAGGATAAAATTTTGAACAAACATTTCTAAATCTTGATATTTTAAAAATAGTTCTGGTACCGTAGAGAACGAACGGGTTTATGTTTTTATTAAATAATGTTTAAGCAAGTAAAATGACAAAGTTTGGGGTGTTAATACTTTCATTGTATTTTTTAATGAGGTGATCTATAGCCTTATTATTTAAAGTGGTTTGAGAGTACGATATGTCTTAAAAATGGCGGAGAATCGTATAACGCATTGAAAATAAAGATGCGATTTCTTTCTAATGGGAATGATTAAAAATATTATTTTTTATATGGGGACGATTAGCAATAAAGAGGTTTGCCCAATATTTTAGGGCAAACCTCTTTTCAATCAATTGAATCGGATTCAAGTTCCATATCTTCTTGCGGAGATTCTTCGTTGTATTCATCTTCTTCGATGACGTCGCTATTATAACCTTTTGAGTAGAGTTTACCCATAGAAAGTCGGTTGGCGGGGGACTTCTTCTTTCCGTTATATTCTATAATCATAGTCTCGGCGAACCCCATACAACCGGATTTGCGTTCTTTAGCGACACGGGAAAGTTGCTTTACAGAAATGGCACCGAGTTTTTCTTTGAATATATCATCGTTAAGATTATCCCCGAAAATAACTATAAGTTTAGCAACTGCATTAAGTATATTAGCCGAAAAAGAATGTAAATCGCCTTCCCATGCGCCTATAATCAAACGCAACGTTCTGCTAAGTGTTTGCATTCCGTAATTTGTATATATGTTTTCCAAGGTGGAGACGGCGCAAATAATTCCCGGTCCCTTCTTGTTACCTACGGTTAAACCATAAGATTCGACTAAACTTTTAATGATAAGTTGGGTATCGTTGCCGGCCTCAACGTTTGCATTAAAAACTTCAAACGGTTGCAGCGGTTTTACAAATTTCTGCTGGTTTGCAAAGATATTTGCTTCTGTAGTGTAAGACAAATCGTCGTATATCATACACCAAACAGGCGTTTCTCGGGAACCAGATACCAGTGCTACAATTTCTATTGTGTGCTGACCGTTGAAAACGTAATTTACACCGTCTCTGCGACTCACTTTTACCGGATTGATCTGATATAAATCAAAATGTTCGGCTGCTCGTTGTATGTGTCCGAGCGATAAATTTCGTTGGTATTCTTGGTTTGAAACGAGGTCTTTTATAGGGATTTGTTCAAAGTGTACGTTTGGGACGAACTCACTGTAATCTGGCATCATTTAGTTCTCCTTAATAAGATTGACGACGTTTTGAATTGCCGACTCCAATTTGGCTAAAACATCGTACAATTGTTGTTTTGTCTTTACTGATACGTCTGACATATTAGTTGTTGCGGTTGCTCGGTTTATTGAAGTAATCCACGACGGAATAGTAAGAGATAATTGAATGATAGGGGAGTCTGGATTGTATTCGGGCATGTCCTTAACGGATGGTTGATGAGGTTTACTTTCTTCTTTAGGCTGCTCGTTTTCTATAATAGACCGTGTGGCGCTGTATTGTACGAAAGGCTGACTTCCACGATCCAAGCGGACGTTTAATTGATTTAGTTCTTTTTTGCTTAATTGCTCCAAGGCTAGTACGTTTTTATGTGAGACTTTGTATCGTCCGGATAGAATTTTTGTCCTAAGTTCTGGACATTGTTCCGCAATATGGTCGAGCGCTCGAGTGTAATAAGCATATTTTTGCACTGTGGCATGAGTTATATTGTTGTCTGCGCCGATTATATGCGCAGTTTTATTTTTCGATCTTGGAGGGACTTGTTTTTGTTGCGGTTGAGGAATAAAATCTTCATCGACGTCTTCTTGTTTTTGAGGAAAAGGGTGTTGATTTTTTCCAACTGGATTTTTTATACTGGCGATAATTTTCTCTGATTCGTATTGCCGACCGATAAGGTATTTGCGCGTTTCTTCTGTAATGTTTCGTCTTCCGAGTTGATTTTTGCAAATCCAAACGATAGCTTCTTCTCTTGAGGCGAAGTCTTTTGTTATGGTTTTGAATGGTACGGAATGCTGCGTGCAAATGGCATAACGATTGTGTCCGTCTATTATGTAGTCGTTCCAAGTGATTATGGGATCGCGGCAACCTTCATCGAGAATATTTTCTTCTAATTGCAGATATTCTTTTCTTCGTAAAGGACGAATCAAATCCTTGAATTCGGGATCTATTTTTAGTACGGGTAATTTATCCATAGTTTTCGTCCTTTAAGTCGATTTTAGTCAGAGAAGAGAAGGGAAATAATGCCATATTTTGAGACGGGATAATAGTTCCTGAGAGTCGGTAAGAACTTTTCATATCTGTAATACCTATAACTTCGCATAGTTTATTTACTAAAATGGACGAAAAAACCTCATAAGAACCATCTGGGGTTAAAGATTCAATGTTTACTTTTAACGTCTGAGAACCGATGAAATCCTTGTCAACGGCTCTTATTACAAAATTACCTTGTTTTTGGCTGATAAGAAATTGGATATATTTGGGGTTCCCGAGGGAATGAAGAGTGGCTTTATATAAACGTAATCTGCTTTTTCTCGGATCGATTGTGAATATTATATTACTCTGTAGTTCAGTCATTGTTAGAAACCTCCGTCGGTTCTGTCTGTCCCGATTCTTTTATCGAATAAATTGCGTAACCGTCGAAAATATTGATTTGCAAAGACTGTTTGTGTTCGTTAAACGGTAAGCCGAATTGATTCTGCCAATCGGACGGATAAACAGGGGAACGAGAGACTTTTGTTTTATCTTCGCCGACTTTCGCTTTACGATATATTTCCGTGGCTGTTAAATCGAACGCGATAAGATATTCTCCGTTTGCGTGGATTAGTTTGCCTAATAACTTATATCTATAATTCGGATTCCAATCCATAAGTGAAACGAGTTTGGCAAAGAAAAGTTTGCAAGTGATAGTCTTTGCTTTTCTTTTGTTATTTGAATTGTTGCACCACATAAACGAATCTCGCTCACCTTCTTCGCAAGGGCGAAGCGCAAGAATTTTCTTTTTTTGACTTATCAGCACTTGCGCGTAAGATGCGTTCGGAAATTTTGAAAGACAAGCAGCGTTGACGTAAAGTTTACATTCATTGAACGTTACGGACGGCTCTTTTATATGAGCAAAAAATTCGCGCCTGACAACTTGGTAATCGTCAAAGTCAAAACCGCCGCTCATATCTAATATTTCGTCGTTTTTAGCAAGAGACGGTTCTTGGGTGTTAGCCGATTCTTCATGGTTCACCAAGGGCTCTGTTTCGGCTACGATTTTTAATAAATCATTTATAGTGTTGGGTTTGCTCATCTGTTACTCCTGCGCGGGTATTTCGCTTAATTCTTGTCTGATGTAAGTCCGTAACTCATCGAAACTGGTTACATTTATGTTGTTGCCGGTATCGTAAAGTTGACCGTCAATGCGTAATTTCCAATCTTTTTCGCTTTGTTCTGCCAATGCTGCGATGGATTGTTCGTGAATATAATACTGTTTGCCGAAACTGTTCGTCCATTCTTGAGGTATTGCTCGAATGCGCTTTCCTGATGGGGTAAGGTGTTGTATTTTTGCGTCGGCTTCATTTTCTTTCGGTAAAATATACGGTTTAAAAAATGCTTCTGAATTATCCACGTTGAAAACGTAAGCAATTTCATTGTCTTTTTCGAGTAAAGAACCTATAATGCGGTACTTATAATCGGTATTCCAACCGAAAATATCATATAACGTTTGAAAAAACGCCGCGGCGGGAATCTCTCTCGGAACATATTGCCCTATGGATAATTTTGAACAACATACGCTTTGTCGATTTGTTTTATCTGTTTGTCTGATTGCAAATTTGCGTTCTTTCGGATTAACAAGTAATTCGATATAATTTTTATCGCCGAATTTTTTGCTTATCGTCGCGCCGAATTTTATCTTTTTGTTTGCAAATACGACGTAAGGTTGTTTTACCGAGTCAAAAAATTCCGAGCGGGTTATTTCAAATCCGCGCAGATCAAAATCGCCTGCGGCTACTTCAATTTTGACTTCTTTCGGACTATCGTCTACAAGAGTCGGCTGTTCCGGTTCATCTTCTTCGATTTGTTCGTAAATGCTTTGCGCGGCTTGAAGGTAATCTATCTCTTTGAATGCCGCCCAGCGCGGATTGATAATAACGAAACCTTTAAGCATTCCTGAAGTGATAACCCGAAGCTCGGGGAGAAATGATTTATTTCCGTATTTAGCATTATCAAGCATGTGCTGAACGGCAATAAAATCGTCGCGGGAGACGATTGCTTCATGGTGATTCTTATATAAACTTTGTGGGCGTTTGCCGTAGTTTTTCTTGGATTTATGATCGCGAAAATCGGGAGTATATGTTTTTCTTGTCAGAACATAACCGCAATGCCGTTCGTTGCGTAATATCTGTACGATGGAGTTTGATGTCCAGCAGATATTCCCGAGGTATGACTTACGTCCAAGGACAATTAAAGCGTCGGCGATTTGTTGAGTGGAATATCCGTAAAGGTACATGTAAAAACATAGTTTAACGGTTGGCGCTTCTGCCGGATTGATAACAAGCTGACCGTCTTCGTCGTGTGAATAGCCTAAAAGTTTCGGTGTGAGAGGTATACCGTTGTCAAGTCGCATTCTGAGCGATGTTTCCATACTTCTGCTGCGGGTATGCGATTCTTCTTCTGCTATCGTTGCAAGGAAGGATAAAGCCATTTGAGATTCGTCTTTTAATGAGAATATAGCTTCCGATTCAAAAAAGACTCCGACGGGGTGGGGTAACGCCGCTAAATCTCTGACCATACCTATACAGATAAGTACGTTTCTTGCAAAACGCGATACGCTTTTCGTGATAATCATATCAAGCTTTCCGCTTTTTGCGTCTGAAATCATCTCGTTGAATCCGACTCGATGGTCGAGTGAAGTACCGCTTATTCCTTCGTCTGCATAAATTTTTACTAACGTCCAATTAGGGTGTCTCGTAACAAAGTCTTCGTAATATTTTTTTTGTAATTCAAATGAGGTTGTTTGTCTTACGTCGTCTGTGGATACGCGCACATATATACCGACCCTCTGATTAACGTCATTGTCATAATAGTCGGTTTCTTTTTGAGCAGGAATAAACTCGTAATTGTTAGGATCGACCTTGACTTGCATTCTCTGGCGAGTCTTTGCTTTTTCCTGTTCCTTTTGCTCGCGCTTTTCTATATCAATCATTTGTGATTAGTCCTTTCGGATTTTCTTCTTCATCGGGAAGAATTTTCCAGTCTTCTGACGGGAAGAACTCCGGATCTTTTAAATCGCGGGTGTAGTACGATGCCAGGGTAAATATATCTTCGGATATAAAATAGATGCCGATAGGCGGATTTTGAGCAGCAAGCAATCTCGCGCAGATTGCCAATTCCTGCATATCCTTAGAAACATTACCGACTTTTTGAGTGATAATCAGATTGATTTTTCCATCCATGCAATCAAGGAGAAGTCTGCTCCATTCCTTAGCCGATTCCATATGCGGAGCACTTGCGCCTTCGTCGATATAAAAGTCTACGAGTTCCCATTTGGGGCAAAGACCGATTGTGTCCGAAAATTGTTTTTTGTGGTATGAAAGATAATCCTCGTACTTGGTTTGGTTGAAGTAGCGAATATATATGCCTATTTTGTACGGAGTTTCCGTATTCGGACGTTCGTGTCGTATGCTTTGAAGCCACGCTTTATGTTCGGCAACTTTTCTCGATCGTTCCGAATCGCCGAAAATGCTGAGTTGAGACGGCGTGGCGATTGCGGTCAGTTTGTTATAAATGTCTGTTTCTTCCATAAATATCTCCGGACATCGGTATGATTCTGAAACAATTATAAGTGTTTTCTTCAAAAAATGGAATAAACCGCCGGTCACAATGCTGACCGACGGTTTATAAAAGCGAGAAAAAAATAAAAAAAGTTACCGAGAAATTCTCGATAACGGCTTTACTTGGGTTATATTTTGTTTGAATGGAAAGTTTTTTTAACCTCGGAAACAAGTCTGATGATTGATTCCATTTCCGAGGGGGAGCAATCGGAAAGAAGTTCGCTGAATTCCGATTGATAGATGCCGTTGACGTTTGGAACGTCAGGACGCAATATCGTGTCGGCAGAGACTTTTAATGCTTCGATAATCTTTATCAGCGTTACTACCCGCAGATTGGATTTTCCGAGTTCGATATCACTCATAGTGCTGAGACTCAAGTCGGCTTCAAAAGCCAAAGCGTCTTGGCTCATATGTTGTTCTATCCGGGCGGCGCGAATACGTTTGCCGATTTCTTTAAGTTTTACAGAACTCTCGTCGTCCATACTCGACCTCCGTTTTTATTCTTACGACCATTTTATCGTCTATTGACTATAAATACAACCGCCATTTGCCGAAAATATAGTGTAGTGGCTATAATAATTATGAAGAATTTTTTTGGAGGTTATTCATGATTAACTACTACACGATAGGACAAAGAGTGAAAGAGGCACGGAAGAAAAAGCGTTTATCGCAGGCGGATTTAGCCGATTTGATAGATAAGTCGACGAGTTACATAAGTTATATGGAGACGGGTATTAAATGTATGAGTCTTGAAACGCTTGTGGATATAGCAAATGCACTTGACGTATCGGCAGACTTTATATTGGCAGACTGTATAAACGTTCACGAAAACGTAAGCGGGAACGAGTTTTCCGAACAATTAAAAGGATGTTCATTGTATGAGTGCAGGGTAATTCTCGATGTTACAAAGGCAATAAAAGAAAGTCTGCGGGAAAATGCTTTCATAAAGCGGACGGCAAAATAAAGGATATATGAATTAAAAGCAAAACGCAATAAACCCATAGTTTAAGAACTGACCTACGGTTGTATTTGAGTTGAAACGTTTTCAAAAAAGTTGCAACAAAAACAGAAAGTTGAAACATTTTCATAAAAGTTGAAACGTTTTTGAAATGGACGAAAATAGGTCTTTTTTTATGTTATAATTCGTAAAAGAAATAATTGTAAAGGACGCACAATGACAGAAGATGCAACTAAATAGAATCACCTAATTCGATTGTGGCAGATATTCTAAATTGATATAAAGCTATGTTATATGTTGAGCAATGAATTGCAATAATGTTTTTTTGCATTGGAAAATGTAAATATTTATGGTTTCCTTTGGTTTGAATAAGTGTAATTGCGATTGAAAAAAATTTTAAAATATGGTATAATAAGAGCAAACCAATAGATAGTGTGCCTAATGCCAAACAAGTTTAAAAAAATTTAATGGTTTTAAGCAATAAATCATATGAATTTAAGGAGCGGAAGGATAAAATGAAGATAAAAAGAATTGAACTGAAAAATTTTAAACGTTTTACTCATTTGATTGTAGAGAATATGCCTGAAACAACGAAATTGGTTGTTTTAGTTGGACCGAATGGTTCTGGAAAAACATCGTTTATGGAAGCTATGAATCATTTCCATAAATTTGCTGGATATGGAAATACTGGGGATTATCGTTATTTAAGTAAAGTAGGTAATGCGGGTACAGTTGATCATAATAATTGGTATAATACTGCATCAAAC
>CAVLAV010000063.1:0-8993 GCA_963660735.1 bacterium | reverse complement strand
ATAAGCAAAAATAGGGAGTGAACGTTTATGAGTAAAGAATTAAAGAAAAAAGTATATAGTGCACCTATCGTTAAAGTTGTCAATACTTGTGATGTGTTGACGGCAAGTGTAGAAGAAAAAACGTATATAAACGGCGACGAACACGGGATTGATTTAGATTTATGTGGAAGTTTGTATTTATAACATTGAGCTTATTGATCATGTTGTGTTTTTCCGTTTTTTTTGTGGGTTGCGGTGACAATAAGAATGTTCCGACGGAATCTAATGAGCAGCCAACCGAAATTTCCGATGATGACTCTAAAGAAGAAAACACTGATATCGGAAAAGACGAGTCAGGTAATACAGACGGAAAACAAGATGGTTCCGATAAAAAAGAATCTGGCACGGACGATTCTTCGGGAGGAATAACTCTTCCGGAAATCGACTTTGATTAAGGTATCCATAAAGATAGTTTGTTTTGTCTTTTGTTGATATAGAAAAAATGACAACAAGTCAATTATTGGAGGAAAAAAAGATGAAAGTAAAAAGACTCATAGCAATCACATCGCTTATTATTTGCATGATTGCTTCCGTAGCGTTTGCGTTTTACGCGCAAATGCCGAGCAAAGCGATGGCTGAGGATTTACAGCACACATTGTCTTTTGACAATTATTCTGCTGCCGACAATTTAGCAACAGCAGAACTTTGGGGTAGCGATAACTATGACAGTGCCGAAAAAGCAGTAAAAATGACAAGAGGTACTGATAATACGTTTGTTCAATCAAGTTATGCTGTCAGTGCGGAAGTCGGAAAGACATATCACGTGCGTTTTGAGTTGAAAACGACGGGAAATATTTATGCTAATTTCGTTATCAACCCCAAATGGATTGTTTTAACAAAGGGTTGGACGGGTACTGATAATAATTTAGTGTGGGAAAACGATATTACGATAACCGAAGATATCGGTAGCAATCAATATTTTGCAGTTCAACTTACCGCAGGTAGCGGCGACCTTTATATAAAGAATTTCACTTTTACCGAAAAGATAGAGAATCAGATTCTTACTGCCGACGCAACAATCGGTAATCTTCCCGAAATTCCCGAAAAGAAATGTTACAGAGGTTATTGGGCGATTGACGGCAAAGAAATTACCGAAACAACTCTTTACACTTACAATGAAGATAAAACAGCGGTTCTTAAATACGTCAAAACAGATTATCTGTTGACGCTTGAATCAGATACGGATCTTATAGAAACCGCTACTTTTGCAACGGCTAATGCTTCTTATGAAAAACAAACCGACGGAAGTTTAAACGTAACTTATAACGGTGCTTGGACAGGACTCCATTTTAAGGATGTAATTGCAAAAGAAGCAGTAAAGTATAGATTAAGTTTTGAAATCAAGTATATCGGTTCGGATACGACCGCGCGCAGATTATTGGTTAAACAATTGAACGGTTTGGTACAGGTAAGCTTTGAGTTCTTTACGGGTGTAAACAATGCTGATTATACGAAGATAACTTATGAGTTTACGAGTTCGGGCGCAGGCGATTTCCTCGATTTGGAAGAAGCAACCGAAGGAGAGATAAACAATAGTGTCTATAATATTAAAAACGTTGTTTTGACGGAAATAATCGAAGTGAAGATATCTATTCCGACAGAGGGTAACGGAATCGTTGGCATTCTTCCTGAAATTCCCGAAAAAACAGGTTATAGCAACGGTTGCTACAAGATAGGTGAAACCGCTATTAAAGAAGGCGATACATACGCATATACCGAGGACAAGGTTGCAAAACTTGTTTATGAGGCGAACAAATATAAACTTACCGTAAGCGGAACCGAGATTGACGTAACTTACGATGCAAAGATCGGAACGCTTCCCGATATAGAAGAAAGAACGGGTTACACGGGGTATTGGACGACAGGCGGCGAAAAGATAACTTCGGACGTGGTATGGAAATACACCGAAAACAAGAGCGCAGAACTGATCTATGAAGCAAACAAATATACGCTTACCGTAAACGGCGAAAAAATCGAAGTTACCTATGGTGAAAAGATAGGCGATCTCCCCGATGTTCCCGAACAAACGGGCAAGAGAGGTTATTGGACAATCGGCGAAACCGAGATCGATGCGGGCACCGTTTGGAATTACACCGAAAATAAAACCGCAACGGCGGCGTACAGTGATGTATGCGTAGTTAAGTTTGACGGCGTAGAAACAACCGAGAGTTATGTCGTAGGCGATAAAATTAAAAAGCCGTCCGATCCTACGAAAGCGTCTACCGCAGAATACGATTATATTTTTGACGGTTGGTATACTGTAAACGGCAAATGGGATTTTGATAACGACACGCTTAGCGGCAATGTGGAATTGGAATCGCAATTCAGACAGGCTAAGAGATCGTATATGATCAGGTTCAGTGTCAGCGGTAAAGACGGTGTTACAATACCCGATATGAAAGTCGAGTATGGTAAAACTGTTGAACTTGTCAATGCGCTCGAAGGAATCGAAATCGGCGAATACACTTATGTTTTCAAGATTGACGGCAAGGAGGTTACTTCCGTTACCGTTAATGGCGACGTAAATGTAGAAGTTGTGTTTACAGCTCAAAAATCTGCCGGTTGCGGATCTGAGATATCTTTGTCCTCAATAGGTGTTGTGGCTATACTAGCTATTGCATTAGCGATTGTAATGGTCGCTCGAAAAAAAGAACAATAATTATTAAGAAGAGTGCAAAAACTCGCTTTGACGACAATCATTAGTTAGATTTTTAAGAACCATATCCCGAAAATGACGATTGAATTTCGGGATATGCGTTCTTGCCGTATTTACGCGCATTAAAAAATTGGTTAAGCTACTAAAAGGTGAAATAAATGAATAAAAAAGCAATAACAAGTTTACTGTTGGCGTGTATGCTTACTATGTCGGTCGGCTGTACGGGTGGCGGCTCGAATTCGTCGGGAAATGACGATTCAGGCAACACCGATACCGAAATAGAAATTGCATATCAAGCCGCGTCGGAAAATTTGTATGCCGCGACAATCAACAGTATTGTGGCTACCGATGCTCTCGGCAGAAGTTTCGGAGAGGGTAATGTCGCAGACAGCGAAAAAGACGTTGGAATGTTCTATTTCGTTTGGCAGGGAGAACATATAGGAAACACAATATATAATGTCGAAGAACTTAAAAAAAACTCATCGGATAAATTGTGGTCTATGGGTGAGGACGGCACGCCCGCGGGATCTTACTATTATTGGGGCGAGCCGCTATATGGTTATTATCGTTCCGATGATCCATGGGTGGTAATGAGACATATAGAACTGTTTACTATGTCGGGTATAGATTACCTTGCGCTCGATTTAACAAACATTTCGCTTTACGAAAAAAATTGTACCGTTTTGTTTGACTGTCTTGCCGAGTTGCAAAGTCAAGGATGGGACGTTCCCAAGGTAATGGAATTTTTGAACGGTACAGATTACAGCATAGATCACGCGGCAAGAATCGAACAATTCTATGAAACTTTTTATGCAAATAAGAAGTATGAAAATATATGGTATAGAAGTAAAGAGGATAACAAGCCGATTATAGCGATTGACATCGGGGTGTATTACGAGAAGTTAAAACCCGAACTTAAAGATTTCTTCCATTTCAGAAATACAATTTGGCCGCAGGCGGAAAGCGGAACAGGAGTTTTTGAGGATATATCTTGGCTTGACTATGTGTATCCGCAAAGATTATATGAAACAACTAACGGCGGAATAATGAATGTGTCGGTTGCGCAACACGTTTCCGGTTCTTTCGGACTAAGCGCAAATCCCGCAACGAGGGAAAAGTATTACAACGCAAATCGTGGAAGAGGATACGATTATACGAAAAATACAAATTCCGAGGATAATATTCTTTCGGGAACGAATTTAGAAACACAATGGGAAAATGCCTTAAATTCGGTAAATTGTGACGAAGTGTTCGTAACAGGTTGGAATGAGTGGATTATGGAGAAGCGAGGGCAAAATCAACTTCCTATGTATCTCGACATATCCGACGTTATATCCGATAAGAGTAAATTGGCGTCTTTTTGCGATAACTGTGATTACGAATTCAGCCGTGATCTTGAAATGATGAAAGGCGGATACGGAGATAACTATTATTTGCAGAATGCAAGAAATACCAAAAAATTCAAGAGTTTGAAAGATTATGTTTATTTCGGCGCAACTTCTACGCAAGATTTGAACGAAAGCATTTGGAGCAACGTAAGGACGTATCTTGATTTTTCAGGCGACGCAATGGCTCGTGACGCGTATAATGCCAACAATTCAGAGAAGTATACAAACAATACTAACCGCAACGACATAGTTAAGACCGAGGTTTGCAACGATTCAGAATATCTCTATATAAGAATTACAACAAAAGACGATATACAGGTCGAAAAGGGAAAAGAAAACAATCTTAATGTGTTGTTTTCGGTCGGCGGAGCGAGCGGAGCAAAATGGAATGGTTACAGTTATGTTTTGAATCGTGAATTGTCTACGCTGAACCAAAAGGCTACAAGACTTCAACGTATTCAAGAAAACGGCAAATATACTTTTGAAAACGTTGCGTTTTGCGATATGGCGATAAGCGGCAAAACGTTTTCTGCAAGAATACCTCTGTCGTATCTCGGAATTTCCGATACGGATAATTTTACGATAGACTTTAAAGTGGCTGACGGAATTGGCGATCCTTCTGATATAATGAACTATTATATCGATGGAGATTGCGCGCCTATCGGCAGGTTGAATTACAGATATAATTCTTTAACTAAAAAACTCGGTTAATTATCGAATGAAAAATACTAATTAGGAGTTTTAATCTATGAAAAAAATTTTAGCGATGGCTTTTGCCGTAATATTGGCGTGCGGAATTTTCGCAGGCTGTGGCGGAAATGCCGATAACTCAAACAAAACCGATGACAGCAAATTCAATATTACGGTTGCTATAAGCAATTCCGAATCCGAAGTAGAACTGTTTAAAATTTGGAAGAAGGCTTATGAGGAAAAACATTCCGATGTAAATATCGTATATGAAACGTTCGCGGAAGGCGACACTCCCACAGAAACGTTCATTGCGAATAAACGCAGTAGCCGTTTAAGTCTGCCTATGATGACATGGGTTAGCGATACAGAGGCGGCGTACCTTGCAACCGAAGCCAATTTTGTCGATTTGAGAAAATTCTATGAAGCTGATAGTTCTACCGATTATACCAATTACTATTCTTCGATGTTAAATTTGGCTTCCTACACTAACGAATTTAAACCGACAACAGCATACAGCGGCTCTTATTCGAGTGATAAAAGCGACGACGAATCATACGGTATCTGGTTTGCTCCGCGTGATTACAATAAAGTAACGATAGCGATAAATAAAGCGATTTTCACTGAATTAGGCGTTGCAGTTCCCGCAGATGACGACACATGGAATTGGGAAAAACTTGCGTTCACCGTTCAAACGCTTGCAGAGAAAATCGTTAAGGGCGGAGCGAATACTTCGAGACTCAGAGCAATCAGACTTACATTGTTTTGGGAACCTGTTTACAGCACTATTCTTACAGAATTGGAGGGAAATTGCGTTGTCGGCGAAACGGGTGGCAAAGTTACGTCTACGCTTGATAGCGCTGAAAATGTTGCCGTTTACAAGAAATTGTATAACGATATTATAAAATGTGATAAGGCGATCGATACCGACGATAACTTTTCTAAAAACCTTACTGCAATGACGGTAATTTCTCGCCCTAAAATACTCGATTATGTTAATAAGGTAGAAGAACTTGATTTCTTATCGTTCCCTGCCAAAAAAATCGGCGCCGGTTGTTCGGGGTATGCGATAATAGCGGACGATGCGGAAAAAACACAGACGATCGGCGGCGTTACCAAAACTAACGAAGAACTTTGTTGGGATTTTATTAAATTTATAATCAGCGAAGAAGGACAGAATCTCGGCGGAAAATCTGGCGGAATTCAACCCGTACTTAAATCCCTTGAAACAAACGGCGAATGGACGAAGGCGATAGACGCGAATCTCAATCATGCGGCGTTCGCGGCGGGAGATGAACTTGAACTTAATTGGTATTCGCAAGTAACGGCAAGAAATCGTACAGCGGTTAAAACAACTGTCAGAGATTTCTTCGTTCAACTTGAAAAAGCAACGTCTGAAAGCGTGATTGAAAGCAACGCTCAAGCGTATAAAAACAATATGAACACTGTGTTAAATAAATAATTAAACAGTGTTTCGGAGACAAACGTGAGCAAAAAACGAACATTCAGGAAGAATTATTTAAATATGCTGTATATGTTGCCCGTTACCATAGGTATTATAGGTTTTACCTTAATACCTATGATATCGTCGCTCGTTTACAGTTTTTGCGACTATGTGCCGGTATCGAGATTGAATCCTATTTCTAATTTTGGTTTTCAGAATTATAAAAAGATTTTTACCACAGATTTTAAGAACGTTCTCAGTAGTTTTTACGTTACGTTCAGATTTACCATAGTCTGTGGCGGAATAACTTTTATAGGTTCTTATTTCGTTGCGCTGTGTTTAAATCGGCAGGTAAGAGGGACGGGGGTGTTTAAGATACTCTATTATATACCGTCTCTTGTTCCCGCAGTCGCCGGTTCGCTTTTATGGAATAACATAACAGCGGAAAGCGGTTTTTTCAATCAAATTCTTATGAATTTAGGATTAGAGCCGTATACGTTTTATTCCAGAAACGAAACTATTTTTCCGACGCTCGTTATGCTCACGGTGTTCGGTCTCGGCGGTAATTCGGTTATGTGGCTCGCTCAAATGAAAAACATACCCAAAGATCTATACGAGGCGGCAAGTCTTGACGGAGCGAATTCTTTTAAAAAGTTTTTGCACGTTACGTTGCCTATGACAACGCCGATGATTTTTTACCTTATGATTATGAGTATTATCACGTCGTTGCAGTCGTTCAGTTATTATACTATTTATACTTTACAAGGAAGCCCGTCGGAATTGAATTTCATCGTAATTAAAATTTATTCCGAATTTATGACCGCAAAGGATTACAGTTATGCATGCGCTTTATCATGGTTGCTGTTCTTTGTGATAGGTCTGCTTACGCTCACTATTTTCAAGAAGAGCAAATGGGTTTATTACGGGGAGGAGGTTTGATATGAGTAAAAGTAACTTATACAAACGAAAAAAACTCTCTGCAAAAGAAACGACGTCGATAGTTCTTCATTGGGTATTGCTTATTTTTATAGCGGCGGTATTATTGCTTCCTGTGTTCTATCTCCTGATGGAGTCGGTAATGCCTGATGAGCAGATTTTAAGACCGACTACGCTATTACCTAAGTATCTGAACTTTAAGTCTTACGCAAGAGCATTGGAAGATTTCGCTTTTTTCAAGTATCTGGGTAATACAATGCTCGTTGCAATATTATCGATTATAGGTGTGGTGTTTGCCGCGTCGATTACGGCTTACGGATTGACAAAAGTATATTTTAAAGGACAAAATATATTTTTTGCGGCAATTCTTGCAACGGTATTCTTGCCGGGGACGGTTACGTCTTTACCTCTTTACACGATTTACGCTCGTCTTGGCTGGATAGGCACTCTTACTCCGCTTTGGCTTCCTCTTTGGTTTGGCGGCGGAGCGATGAATATTTTTCTTTTAAGGCAGTTTATGAAAGGTGTCCCGAATTCGGTTTCAGAAGCGGCTGTGATAGACGGAGCAAATTCGCTCACGGTTTATTTCAGAATAATCCTGCCAATGATAAAGCCGATTTTGTGCTATGTTGCCGTAACTACTTTTTTCGGTATATGGAACGACTTTCAAGGTCCGCTTCTTTATCTCGGAGGAGATTCGAGCGCGGAAGCTAAATGGACACTTTCGCTTGCTTTGTATCAGAAAGTAAACAGCAGAAATATGATGGAAAACACGCAAATGGCGATCGGTGTTTTAATGATGATTCCGTGTATTGCCTTGTTTTCTGTCTTTCAAAAGCAACTTGTTGACGGCGTTGCCACGGCAGGTATGAAATTGTAATAGGGAGAAATATGATGCATAATATCAGAAAATCGCTTATCGGAAATAAATTTAGTTATATGGCAATTTTTATTATAGTTGCCCTATTTTGTATGTCTTCTTTCTTTTCATTTACAAAGACCGCCTATGCGGCCGAAGATACTGCAATAGACGATGCGGAATCGGTCGATATTGCCGCCTGCACGAATAACGATAGGCGGACAGTTATGATCAGAACGGGATTCAGCGGTTATGATGAAAAAGGAAATCGTACAGGGTGGTTCGGAAACAGATATTTTTTCGTTTTTTTGCCTATCGATACTTATACTGATTGTCCGTATAATAATGTTGCGTTAGATAGTTTGACAGGCTATAACGTTTTGGATTATATCGAATTTGAAACGTGGAAAGGCGAAACAAAAAAACTCAGAGACATTTATAACAGCAACGGCGATATTGTTTATCGTAAATTCGGCGACGTATCGTCTATCGCATTCGATATAGGCACGCCGGATAGTTCTAATCCGTATGACGGGCTGGCATTCAAAGCGATTCGTATTTTAAAAGGTTGCGAATTTCCCGATTATAGATCGACAAACAACGGCTCGGCATTGAAAAAATATGTTCAGATCAGCACCATTCAATTGACTTACGAATTGATTGTCGGCGTTGAAGCAAATTTCAACACGAATTGGTTTATTAATACCGAACTCGGCAATGAGGCGGAAGTGGCGAGTGTTTCTTTCGATAACGAAGGGTATTTCAACATGAATTTGAATAATATGACCGATTATCCTACGGAAAATGCAATTGAGCGTTGCGGATTCGAGTCGTCATATTATTTTGATAAATATGTATTTTTAAACGGCATATCATTATACGAACTCAAAAAGAACTCTACCGAAAATACAAGCGTCAGCCGTATGGGGTATGAAAACGGCAGCGCATTTTTCGGTATTCCCGTTCCGTCATCTGTAAAAAGAG
>CAVLAV010000062.1:0-9004 GCA_963660735.1 bacterium | reverse complement strand
GCTATATCCGTGGCGATTGCGTAATGCCCGCGCTTTTCCAACTCGTTTACCACGTCGTGCCCGAGTTGACCGTTTACTCCCGTAACCAAAACTCTCATATCAATACTTAATTTGCCCGTCGGCAACCCTCTTTAAATGCTGTCCGTAAGGCGACTTTCCGTATGCCTCGGCGGAAGAAAGAAGTCCTTTTTCGTCTATCCAACCGTTTATATACGCAATCTCCTCGGGGGCGGAAATCTCTATTCCCTGACGATTTTGCACGGTTTTAATAAAGTTAGTCGCCTCCGCAAGCGAATCCACCGTACCCGTATCGAGCCAAGCAAAACCCCTGCCGAGCAACTGCACGTTAAGTTCGCCGCGTTTGAGGTATGCCTCGTTAAGCGTGGTTATTTCGAGTTCGCAGCGCTTGGACGGTTTGACTTTTTCAGCCTCCGCAGCCACGCCCGACGGATAAAAATAAAGTCCCGTAACGGCGTAATTGCTTTTAGGCACGGCGGGTTTTTCCTCTATGGAAACGACCTTACCGTTTTCGTCGAATTCCACCACGCCGAAACGCTCGGGATCGGAAACGTAATAGCCGAAAACCGTCGCTTTGCCCGACTTTTCGGCGTTTTCCCTCGCGGCGTTAAGCAACTTGCCGAAACCGTTGCCGTAAAACACGTTATCACCCAAAACCATTGCGCACGGCTCGTTACCGATAAACTCTTTACCGATAATAAAGGCTTGCGCAAGCCCGTCGGGCGAAGGTTGAACTTTATATGAAAGACTTATGCCGAACCTACTGCCGTCGCCCAAAAGCCTTTCAAAATTAGGCAAGTCGGTGGGCGTTGAAATTATAAGTATATCCTTTATTCCCGCAAGCATAAGCGTTGACAACGGATAATAAATCATAGGCTTATCGTAAACGGGCAACATTTGCTTACTCGTTACCATCGTGAGCGGATAAAGTCGAGTACCCGCGCCACCAGCTAAAACTATACCTTTCATTCTTCTTTTGCTCCTTTTTTCTTGATTTTATTAAACAGTCCGACAAACGTCTTCTTATTTATCACACAATAAACGGCGAACGCCGCAAGGTAACATAAAAACCCGACGAGCAATCCGCAGACGGAAGCGCATACCATAAATGCTACGACCATAAACGCTTCCACGATAAATTCCACGCATATCTTTTTATTTATAACTTTTGCTACGACTATCTCGGATAATACCGAATTGAGCATCATCACGAAAATTATACTGCATAAAAGCATCACGAGATTGTTAAACACGTAAGCACACAGTGCAAACAACCCGAAACCAAACACGCCGGTAACGACGTTAATAATCATCATAGATCGTTCCTTACGATATACCTTTAAATAGTTGTTGGTAAGTAAACTAACCTTTGACGAAAACACTATAAGCGGCAACAAAAAGCCTAAATAATACAAACTTTCGGAATATTTCGGCAACCATATATTAAGTACGAAACACCCCGGGAAATACGCGCACAACGCGAAAAATAACAGTAGAGAAACCGCACTTCTCGTATTTTTATAAATGTCGGGCAAACTTTTTTCGTCAACGCGTTTGAGCGACGGAAAGAGCACTACGCTTATAGCCGATACGAAAGACAGAAATACGGTGGACAAACTGAACGCAAACGATACCTTACCGAAAACGAGGTCGTCCCAACGCCACTGCACTATCATCTTCGCACCGCCCATCATAAGCGACGCCGAAAGGTTGGCTATAAGCAGTACCGCGCCCGCCTTTATATTCTCGCCCGTTTCTTTAAACGTTTCTTTTAAAGGCAGAGTCTTACCGAAATACATTCCGCGATTGAATACCGCGCCTACTACGATGGCGGCAGCGTCGCCCGAAATCTCGGCAATACAAAAATAATAGAAATCTTTAAGCCCCACGAGCAACAAAGTTATTACTGCTACGCAATAAACCAACCTTTGTACTAAAACGGTTACGGCGTATTGATTTATCCTATTAGTGATTTGAAATGAATATTGAGTATAGGTGAGTACGTTTCTCACAACTATCCCAACGCCGACCAGAGAAATTATCCATTTCGTTACGTTATTTGAAACGAACGCCGCAGATACGAGCGCGATCAATGTGAAAGCCGAATTCATACATAACAAAAGTATAAATTGCGAACGCACGCGTTTGCGATCTATTTCGTCGTAGTCGTACTGCGAATAACGCAGAACCAACCCATCCAAAATACCGAAGTGCAACAATCCCACGTATCCGACGTATAATAAGTACATCTGCCAGTAGGAATATGCGTACTCGTCTATAAATTTAGGAACTATAAGATTGAATACGAACCCTACGAGCAAAGATATAAGTTGCGCCGTAACGGATATTATCACGTTAGATGCAAATTTTTTCGTTGATATTTGTTTAGTCATATACTATTTTTCGTAACTTTAACCATCGTTACTACACATTTAACGGAAAGAGACTTATGACGTTTATCTATGCATTATTGCGGCGCAACAGTCAAACCAATCATATTGTACGTATACAATAACGCTATAAGTATTATGATAAATTTATTGCCGAGCGATTGCACGTAGCGAGTTGAATATGGCAATAAAAAGCATTGAAACATTATAAAATAATGACCGAACCTCAATACTATGTCTAACCCCGAAAGAAAGCCTATAATCAACATTCCTATGCATTCAAACCACATAAAAATATTCCAATTCTCTTTACCGACGTCTTTCGCTTTTCCCAAGAAACCAACGATGAAAAACGTTACGAGAACCGCCAAAAACTTACTTTCCGTATCCAACTGCGACGTTGAAAAGTAAATATTGATTCTATCCCGAACACTTGAAAACAGCGGAAACTCGCTTACCCACAATGCAAATTTTGCAAAAAGTAACACCATATTACGGTATACTATACACGCACAAACGATTGCAAATATAATAGCAACAGCCAACTTACATATCTGAATTTTCCCGCTTAAGAAAGGCAACATTATTATACAAATTATCGCGGATCTATGAAACAGTACCGCTATAATTAAACCGCATAAAAACTTAACGATATAAAAACGTTTGTTTTTGCGTATACAAGCAACGGTATACAGAATTATCCCCATTGCGATCCCCTGTCGTAAGACTATATACGAATAATAGAACCCGTATATGGAATACATCAACATAAAAACGGCTAAACGCTTGTCAGTTAATTTCCATATTGCCGCAGCAAACAACGACAACACTATAAGCGCAATCACGCCAAAATATACGACGATATTGCCGGGAAACAACACTTTTATTATTCGCGAGAGAATTTCATATCCTATCTCGACGTTTCTGCTAAATTTAAAAAACGACGAAAACGACGACACGTCCCACGATAAATACATCCTGACGTAATTTGGAGTGTCGTACGTATTTTGCGTATCCCTAAAAGCACATAGAATAACGCCTACAAATACGAGTAATACGAGCCATATAAACTGCCATCTTGCAACTTTTCTGCCATATCGTAACGCATTCAATTTTCTCTTTTTTGTCTTAACTGCATTCTCACTCGATAATTGAGATTCGCCGCGTACGCTCGCCGCCAACTTGGCACGCTTCTTTTTAAGCAATACGTCCTCTCTACAAGTTAAGATTGCCATTACGCAAAAAAGAAGTATCAATAATACCGATACCGTAGTGGCGCTCATTATCGTCCCTTTTCTCCCATAACTTCCGTATTCGCATATTTTTGCCGCATATCGGCGTAAAAAGTCTTACCGTCGCGCAAGCCTTTAATCATTGCTTTAAATTTTGTAAACTTCTTCTTCTCATATAATAATACCTTGGAAAAATACCGTAAACGATCCGTTTTGGGCTTTATTTTATTATTTCCTGCGTACCTTTTTTTACAATAATATCCGTTCCTGAAAATGTAGTAATATCGCATCGGACTATAATGCTGAACGTGTACGTTCCTGAATAAGAATCTCCTCTTTTGCGACGCTCCTAATCTATGCACCATAGGCACGTTACTCTGAATTACCTTAAAGCCGTTTTCAACGGCGCGGTAACAAATCTCATTATCAACGCGGTCTATAAACATCTCGGGAATATAATTGCCTATCGCTTTTATCTTTGCCACGTCTGCCAACGCTCCCGACGTAATTACCATATCGACGCTTCTTCCCACGCAAGTTGCGTCGTTATCCAAACCTTCGGTGGTCAATTTGGGCTGAGTGGCAACGATTGCAACGCTATCGTCGCTTATCATTAAACTCATAAGTTTTTCAACCGTTTTGTCGAAAAGTACCGAATCCTGATCAAGCGTAAGTATATACGAATAATCGTTTTTATACGCGTACTCAACGCCGTCGTATAACGGTTTCGCAACGCCGTAATTTTTATCGTTAAGTACGACTTCCACACCTTTTTCTCTACACAAGGTTACTACTTGCTCGCGGTTAGTCGATAAATTGTCGTATACGATTAACTTATCGACTTGCGGCATTACGGCGTCCACGTTTTTTTCTAATAGCGATATTTCAGGATTATACGCCGTAATCGTAGCCAATATCTTTTTCGTCATATTTTATTAAACCTCGCAGCAATTTTCATAGCAAAGTCCAACCCGAAATCTTTCGTTTTAAGAAGTTCCCTTTTTAATCTTTTGTCGGATTTATAATTCGCAACCATTTCAAGCAAATGAAGTTTTTCCGCGTCTACTCGTTCCCCGTAAACGTTTATTAAACTTTTCGCCGATAAACTTCTAATAGACGCATTCTTACCTAAACCACGCTTGACTTTTTTAAAAAAGCCCACTATTCCCGATTTTTGAGTACCTATTACGTTGTTACCGTGTTGTCTGTAATTCATCGACGGGATCGGATCGTATATAAATTTGCCAAGCATAGCCGATATTTTATGCGCAAGCCAATCGTGGATAATTTCAAATTCCTCGTTCATATCGTATTTCATAAATTCGCAACGCGCGCTATGGTTAAATACCATCGTACACCCGGGTGCTAAACTATAAATCAAGGAATGCGCAAAATCGGTATAGTTTACATTATCGCCGATAAACGGTCTAATCGGGTTACAATCACCGTCCGCTATCATAACGTTACTGCAATATAGCAAAGGTTGCTCACCGTTCTCTTTATTAAGTGCGTCTACCGCTCTGGCGATTTTATCCTCGTACCACACGTCGTCCTGATCGCAAAAACAATAATATTCTGCGTCGGGGGCGTTTTGTACCAAATCCCAAAAACTTTTTGCGGGTTTTAAATTTTTACCTGTATACCAATCAAGGTATCCGCGCGATTTATAATCTTCTAAAATTTTCGTCGTTGAATCGGTCGAGCCGTCGTCGCGAACCAAAATTCCGAGTTCGTAATTATTAGGGAGTTTTTGAGCAATCAAACTGTCGAGTTGCGCTTGCAAAAATTTCTCGCCGTTATAAGTAGACACTAAAACTAAAATTTTACTCATTTATCCTTAGTTCTCCAAAACTTCCGTTAATTTACTCACCACGGTTTCCGTCGAGAACAAATTATCGTAAGTCTTAACGACGTTATTTTTCATTTCCGACCATTTTTCGTAAGTTATATTACTGATTGCGTTTTCCGTCTCTCTAACGCTATTACCGTCTAAAACGTAACCGCAACCGTATTTTTCGACTATCTGCGCCGTATCGAAAATATTATTAGTAACGATAGGCAACCCGCGACTGAAATAATCGAGGGATTTCATCGTTAAACCGATGCATAACCCGCTTTTATACATATTTATACCGAAATGACACGTTGAAATTATTTCGGTTTTAATTTGCTCGTCGTAAATCGCACCGTGATTTATAACGTTTACCCCAACGGAAGAAACGCCCGATAAAAATTTTTCGGTGGATTCTCCTCCCCCGATTATATGTAAATTCACCGCACGCCGTTTATTTATTCGCGAAAGCAATTCTACGATGCCGTCTATATCTATTATATTGTTTATCGATCCGACGTAAAGGAAATTGATAGCGTTCCATTCAAGATTAAAATTTGCGAGTTGCCGCCGTTTACACAAATAAATAGTTTCGGAAGATATATTTTGCGGCAAATATTTTTTATAAAGGCTACACTCAGTAATTACTTTTCGAGCAATTTTAAGGTTTTTATTTCGCAAATTTTTCCAAGCAAACAACGCTTTTTTCAAACCGCTCGGGGCAGGTAAAGACTCGGGCCACAAATCAAGTACGTCAAAAAACACTCGACAATTGCCGTTAGCGCGTTGATATTTCGCCATATATTTTGCCAAAGAATTCGGTGGCAAAATGCAATAAATCAAGTCGGGATGCTCGTTAGCAACGTATTCGTAAACTCTGCGAGCAAACACGCGATGCGATTTAATTCTCTTATACGATAAATTTTTAAAATATGCAGGCGTATCTATAAACACTACGTCGTTTTCGTTCGACTTTTCAACGTAAGTTTTTTTATTATGTGAAAAATTAGACGATACGATAATCGTTTCGTACCCTAACCCTTCCAAACAAATTTTTACGTATTTTGACCTGATTTCGTAGTTATTAAACGGATCTATAATAATTGCTTTTTTATCCATACCAACTTGTTTTATTTTAAAATAGCCGTCGCTTAGTTATTTTGCCAACTCGTTTTCATTTTTGATTACCACACTATCGTACATCATCATTACAACACCGTCGTCATAATTACCGAACTCGGGAACGTTCGCTTCCCCGTGCAAATTCTTTTCTATCAATTTTATAAAATCGACTCCTGCGCCGTAAGCGTGTAAATACGCTCCGCCAAATCGAGGATTTACTTCCGAAAGATAATATTGTCCGTCTTTATAGAAAAAATCCATATCTACCGGACCGTTGAATTTTAAAACCTCGCATACACGACGGATTAAAGCAAACAACTCGGGATCTTTAAACGAAATAGTCTTGCTTGCCCCCCCGATTCTGGTTTCGATTTTACGCTTAGAAAATGCCGTGATTGCCTCGTGCGTTATAGTATCTATATACACGTCCGCATCAAGATCAATTCCAACCATTAACTCTTGGATTATTAAGGATGGATCTTCTTCCACTGCTTTTTTTAGCGTAGCATAATCCGTAATCTTTCTCGCACCAACGCTACCGCTTCCTTTCCTAGGCTTTACAAAAACCGGAAAATCTATTTCCTTATTCTCTCTCGCTTTATCAAATTCGGCGATTGAACCGTAAGTTTGCACAGTCGGAATACCGTGGTTTCTACAAAATTTAAACATTAAAAACTTATCAAAACATATCTTAGCAGTTTCTTCATAAGGTGCTAAAACTTCAACTCCGATGTTTTTAAAAAGTTCTCTATTGTTTGATAATATTTCGATTTCCGGATCTATAAACGTCGTAACGACTTTTACGTTTTCTTTTTGACAAATATCAAGTATTACACAAATATAATTTTCATTCGTAATCGAAGGAACGATGTATTGCTTATCCGCGAAATAAAGTGCGGGAGCGTACGGACTGCAATCCGTCGCTATAAGTTTTGCTTCGCTCGGCAACGATTTTTTAAAATCTTTCAACAATTCGGCACGTCTGCCGACACTCAACATTAAATAATTCATTTTCATCTCTCCGTATTATTATCTTTTCTTTCATCGAGTTGGGCGTTTTCACTACCTTTAAACGCTTCCATAGTATCGCTCGTTGCGCTACTGATACCCTTACGTTTAAGAACGGCTAATACCGTTCCAAACAAAATTTTCACGTCTAAAAGTAAGGAATAATTCTCCACGTAATAAACGTCCAACTCAAACTTTTCTTCCCAAGATATGGCGTTTCTCCCGTGTACTTGCGCATACCCGGTAAGTCCGGGATAAACGTCGTGCCGCCGCCTTTGCCGCTCATTATACAAGGGCAGATATTTCACGAGCAGGGGGCGAGGGCCGACTATCGACATATCGCCTTTTAAAATGTTTATAAGTTCGGGGAGTTCGTCAAGCGAAGTCGAACGAAGAATCTTGCCGAATTTATTGAGGCGTTGCTCGTCGGGCAATAAATTGCCGTCCGCGTCTTTTTTGTTGCTCATAGTGCGAAACTTAATCAAACGAAAAATTTTCTCGTTTCCGTTTTTATCCTTTTTGCCCGGTCTGAGTTGGGTAAAAAACGGGTTTCCGTGCATTGCAACGGCAGTTACGATTATTAAAATCAACAATATCGGCGACAAGACGATTAAACCGACGAGCGATAAAACGAAGTCGTAAAACCGTTTGAAAAACGGACGATACAACACGAACGACAAAACGAGCCATAGCGCAACCGCAACGACGCAAATTATCGTTATGCCCCACCAAGTGGTCGTTAAGGTATTAAAAAATTCTTTCATTTAAAGCAAGCTCTCACGACTTCTATTATCACCGCTTGTTGCTCGGCTGTCATTTTATTGTCGCTCGGCAAGCATAATCCGCGGTTAAAAATATCCGCGCCCACGTCCGCGACTCCGCCCGCTATATAAGCGTTCGTTTTCGCCCTTCCGCTGCCCTCGCGAGTGATAAACTCGTGCATACGGTACAAGGGTTGCATATGCATAGGCTTCCATATAGGTCTGCCCTCGGCGTTTATATCGGCAATCGCCTGTAAAATTTCCGTAGGACAAGTTTTACCCTTCTGCTTAACGAACAGCGCGCGGGAATCGTCGCGCACCTGCTCGCACGTATATTCGGGGTCGATTATCATAGCGGAAAGCCAATAATTCGGCTTGGTGTCCTGCGTAATGGGGTTCATTTTTACGGGCAAATCCTTAAATCCCTCGGCGTACCTTTCGTATACGGCTTTCTTTTGAGCGATATGCTCTTCGAGATAGGGGTACTGTCCGCGAATAACGCCCGCAATTACGTTGCTCATACGATAGTTATAGCCGACTTCTTCGTGTTGATACCACGCCGCCGCCTCTCTCGCCTGCGTGGACCATTTTCTCGCTTTGTTGGCGACCTCGATATCGTTCGTGAGCAGGCAACCGATATTC
>CAVLAV010000061.1:0-9011 GCA_963660735.1 bacterium | reverse complement strand
TTCTTCCGCTCTGTAAGTACCCGCCTCTTTTCTGTAACAAGGCGTGTAAGCGAAGAATTTCATCGGGAGTTTGTCCTCATCCAAAATCTCGCCCGCGTACATATTCACGAGTGCGGTTTCCGCCGTGGGAAGCATAAACTTGGCGCGTTTTTTATCGCCGTCCTCGCTGTCCACCCAGTAAACTTCGTCGGCGAATTTGGGGAATTGTCCCGCGCCGAAACCGCAGTTATAGCCGAGCATATGCGGGGGAAGTATCATTTCGTAGCCGTCCTTTAAGTGGGTGGAAACGAAATAGTTTAAAAGCGCCCATTCGAGTCTTGCGCCGTCGCCGCGATAGAGCCAGTAGCCGTTGCCCGAAAGTTTAACGCCTCTTTCGTAGTCGATTATTCCGAGCGAAGTGCAAAGGTCCACGTGATTTTTGGCTTTAAAATCGAATTCGGGTTTTTCGCCGAAAACTTTTATTACCTTATTATTCTCCTTTTCACCGGGAAGAAGGTCGTCGTCGGGCATATTCGGCAGCCCTGCAACGTAATCGGTAATCTTCTTTTGATATTCGTCGATCTTCGCGTCTCCCGCGGCAATCTCCTCGCCTATGGCGCGCATACGCGCGAAAATTTCTTCTACGGGTTTGCCCTCTTTTTTAAGTTTGGGTATCTCCGCCGAAACTTTATTTCTTTCGGCTTTTAAAGTTTCGGTTTTAGCCATCAACACCTTTCTCTCGGCGTCGAATTTCAAAATCTCGGTAAAGTCGGCTATGCAGCCTTTTTTGGCAAGTCTTTCCTTTACGAGTTCGGGATTTTCGGTTATGAGTTTTATATCGAGCATACAATCGTTCCTCTTTATTCGTTTTACGGTTAAATTATACACTTATTTACGGTGAAAATCAATCGTTTTCGGCTAAATTTTATTTACGGCGTAAAAATCGTTTGCAAATTCACCGTTTGTGTGCTAAAATACGTATAGTAAAGTAGCGACGACGAAAAAGAGTACCGAAAAAAGTTTTTAAGAGAGCGAACGGCAGGTGCGAGTTCGCAAACGGTTTTCGCGAAAGTGCGTTTCGTTCCCTATACGGGTAAGCAACTTATGGCGGGTACAATATACGCCCGGCACAATAAAAGAGACCAAAGGAAAAGTGGAACAGCGGTTCGTCAGCCGCCTTTTCTCGTAGACGATTAAACGAGAAGAGGCGGCGTTTATGTTTTTTAAAAGATTACGGGAAGATATAAATTTTGCAAAAAAGGTAGACCCTGCGGCGCGGAGCAAATTTGAAATATGGCTCACTTACTCGGGCGTACACGCTTTATCCCGCCACAGAGTAGCGCACTTTTTTTACAAAGCGCACCTTAAACTTCTGGCGAGAATAATAAGTCAGGTAGCCAAATTCTTCACGGGTATAGAAATTCACCCCGCGGCAAAAATATCTTCGGGAGTGTTTATCGACCACGGCAGCGGCGTAGTTATAGGCGAAACCGCGGTAGTCGAAAAAAACGTGGTTATTTATCAGGGCGTAACCTTGGGCGGCACGGGAAAAGACAACGGCAAACGCCGCCACCCCACTATTAAAGAGGGCGCGGTTATATCCTGCGGCGCGAAAGTTTTAGGCGGCATTACCGTGGGCGAATACGCCAAAGTGGGCGCAGGCAGCGTGGTACTTAAAGACGTTCCTCCACGCGCCACCGTAGTGGGCGTTCCCGCCCGTATAGTACGGATAAACGGCGAAAAGGTGGAAATCGCGCGCGACCAAGGCTGTGAGTGCGACGACTATATTTTACAGGAAATTTGCTCGCTACGCGCGAGAATAGACGAACTTGAAAAGGAGTTGAAAAAATGAAAGTTTACAATACGCTTTCGGGCAGTAAAGAGGAATTCGTGCCTATTTCGGGCAACACAGTAAATATGTACGCGTGCGGCATAACCGTTTCGGGCGAGGCGCACATAGGACACGCGTATCAAGCGCTCATATACGACATAATACGCAAGTTCCTTATAAAAAAGGGATACGAAGTAACTTACGCGCGCAACTACACCGACGTGGACGATAAAATTATAGCAAAGTCCAAGGAAACGGGTATTCCGCCCATAGCCTACGCGCAAATGACCATTAAAAAGATAGACAAAGTTATGCGCGATATGGATATAGGCGACCCCGACGTATGGCTTAAAGCCACCGAAACGATAGGCGATATTATAGAGTTTATTTCCGCGCTTATAGAAAAAGGACACGCCTACCCCACCAAAAAAGGCGACGTGTATTTTTCTGTTTCGTCCTTCCCCGCCTACGGCAGACTTTCGCACAGAAATTTAGAGGACGCGCTTAACGGCGTGAGAATAGAAAACGACGAGGACAAGCGCGACCCGCTCGACTTTGCGTTGTGGAAATCGGCAAAAGAAGGCGAAATAAGTTGGGAGTCGCCTTGGGGCAAAGGCAGACCCGGTTGGCATATAGAGTGTTCGGCGATGAACAAAAAAGCCTTCGGCGACCGCGTGGACATTCACGGCGGCGGGCGCGACCTTATATTCCCTCACCACGAAAACGAAATAGCGCAATCCGAGGCGTTGTCGGGCAAACAGTTCGTCAAATACTGGATTCATAACGGACTTATCAAGGTGAACGGGCAAAAAATGAGCAAGTCGCTCGGCAATTCCTTGCTTATGAGCGATCTGCTTGCGAAATATTCCAACGAGGCGATAAAACTCGCGTTGCTTTCCACCAACTACCGTAACGATATAAATATCACGCCCGAACTCTTCCCCGAGGCGGAAAAACACCTTTACGAATTTTATAAAGTATTCGTCGCGGCAAAGGCGGCGGGCGTGGAAATAAGCGGCGAATATCCCGAAATCGACGAAAAATTCGACGAGGCGATGAGCGACGATTTTAACACGGCACTCGCGATATCCGACTTATACGGCTACTTTAAGGAAATTAAAAAGTTAATGGCCGAAAAAGACGAGCGCGCGGGCAAAATGCTTAATCAGATAAAAACGACCTACTCTCTTTTGGGGCTTTTCAAGAAAGACCCCGAAACTTTCGTGAAAGACTACGAGAAAAACCACGCCGAACCCGTTCCGCAGGAAATAACCGAAAAGGCGCAAAAAATGCAGGCGGCAAGGCAAAGCAAGGACTACGCCACGGCGGACGCGCTCCGCGCCGAAATACTCGCCGCAGGGTACGCGGTGATGATCACCAAAGACGGGGTTACCGTTAAAAAGAACTGACGGGGTATGTACTCTTCACTGCGGTTGAATTTCCGTGTCATCGCGAGCGCAAGCGTGGCGATCCCCCTGAAAAAAGAGCACGGTATATATTCCGTACTTTATTCCAGGGGATTGCCACAGTCGCTACGCTCCTTCGCAATGACAACGAGAAAACGGATTGCCGCGGCACTTCGTGCCTCGCAATGACAATAAAATTTAGGATTAAAAAACGGCGGGGCGAGCCTTATGGCTCGCCCCGCCGCAATCTATTTGCCAAAAACTATTTAATACACCAGACAAAAGAAACGATATTTGCCGTCGTTTACCATTTTGTTTACCGATTTACGCACTTTTATGCGAGTTTCGTCGGGCATTGCGCCCGTCTTTACGCTCACTTCGTCCAAAACCAAACTGCCGAGCGGTCTGCCGAATACGTTCGCCTCGGTAAGCGAGGTTTCCTCGCTCTCTTCCTCTAAAAAGCGCATAAACTCTTCGCATTGCTTCTTACTGCCCGATATAGGAGTTACGCTTGCGTTTACGCCCACTTTTACCACGTGCAGACTTTCGGTTTCGGCGTCGATTTTCACCCCAAACCTGTTTCCTTTTTTAACGATTTGCGGCTTTTCTACCCGAACGTCTTTTTCGCTCGGCAATACTATGCCGTAACCTTTTTCTTCGGCGTCGGCGAGCGCGGTTTTAATTCTGTCGTACTCCCATTTCGCCTTGGACAAGTCGCGGACGAAACTCATAAGTTTATATTCGCCGTCTATCGTTTCACCGCAAGTATCGCTTAAAACGTCGTAGAAAAGCGTTTTATCGAGCGCAAGATCTATCTCCGCTCTGCCGTCGCCAGCGTTTACGCGCATAGCCTCGGGTACTACCCTGTCAACGCCCGCCGCGGCGGCTTCCAACTTCTGGCAGTCCTTCATTTTAAACACGCCCTTTGCCGCGGTATGCAATTCGTTTATAATCGCCGTTACCAACTTATTGTCGGGCGGCAACGCGCGCAGCCAGTCGGGCAAATTTATATCCACGGCGCACACGGGGAACTCGTTTAAAACTTTTTCCAGAACCTCGCCGAACTTATTTTCGTCGGCGTTCAAAACGTCCATAGCGGTAACGCTCACGCCGTATTTTTCTTCGAGCGAAGAGGCGAGCGCGCGGCACTCCTTGCCGTCGGGATTTTTACTGTTTACCACTATAGCGAAAGGTTTTCCTATCTCTTTTAACCTTGCCACGATTTTTTCTTCGGCGGCGACGTAACCGCCGCGTTCTATTTCCGTAACCGTGCCGTCGGTAGTTACTACCACGCCTATGGTGGAATGTTCTTTAATCACCTTATCCGTGCCTATTTCCGCCGCCTGATCGAAGGTAACGGGGTCTTTGCTCCAAGGCGTAGTTACCATTCTCTTTTCGCCGTTTTCCTCGCTGCCGAGCGCGCCGTCAACCATAAATCCCACGCAGTCTATAAGCCGCATTTTAGCCGTGGTCTTGCCGCGCAAGGTAACTTTTACCGCCTCGCCGGGAATAAATTTCGGCTCGGTGGTCGTAACCGTTTTACCCGCGCCCGACTGCGGCAATTCGTCCGTGGCGATTTGCTTTTTGTTCTTGCCCGAAATATTCGGCATTATAAGCATCTCGGCAAACCTCTTTACGAAAGTCGATTTGCCCGTGCGCACAGGACCTACTACTCCTACGTAAATATCGCCGTCCGTCCTCTTGGCGACGTCCTCGTATACGTTGTATTTTTCCATAAAAAAATTCTCCCATAGTGCCGAAAGGATACGGCTCGCTATATTATACGGGAGAACTTTTGATTTTATGTTAAATATTTTCGGACTTTTCGCGAATAAACAGCCTTATGGGCGTACCCTCGAAGCCGAAGGTCTTGCGAATGGTGTTTTCCAAAAAGCGTTTATACGAAAAGTGCATAAGGTCGGCGTTGTTCACGAAGAACACGAACGACGGCGGACAAACTCCGTCCTGCACGGCGTAGTAAATTTTAAGTCTGCGCCCGTTTTTGGACGGCGGCTCGGTGGCGCGGATAGCATCGCCTACAACCTCGTTTAAAGTACCCGTCGTAATGCGTTTTTCGGCGTTGGCTTTTACCTCTTTGCACAGCGCGAACAGTTTGTTAAGTCGTTGCCCCGTCTTTGCGGAAACGTATATCGACTTGAAATAATCCATAAACGCAAGGTCGGTTTGCAACTTCTTTTCAAACTCGTTTATGGTGTGGGTGTCCTTTTCGATTACGTCCCACTTATTCATTACTATTATAGACGGTTTGCCCTGTTCGTGAATATACCCCGCTATTTTTACGTCCTGCTCGGTAATGCCGACCGACGCGTCGATAACGAGCAAGCATACGTCCGCGCGGCGGATCGCACCGAAAGCGCGCAGAACGCTGTAATATTCCACGTCCTCGTCCACCGAGCGTTTACGGCGAATACCCGCGGTATCTATAAGCGTGTATTTTTCGCCGTTATAGGTAAGCGGCGTGTCGATTGCGTCGCGCGTAGTACCCGCCACGTCCGAAACGATAGTGCGCTCGAACCCCAAAAGAGCGTTGGTAAGGCTCGATTTGCCCGCGTTGGGTTTGCCCACTATGGCTATTTTCAAGCCGTCGTCCTCGCCCGCCTCGTCGTCCGAGGGGAAGTCGGCGCAAACCTCGTCCAAAAGGTCGCCTATGCCCTTGGCTTGTTCCGCGCTTATGCCGAAAGGCTTGCCGAGCCCTAAACCGTAAAACTCGAAAAGTTCTTCTTCCTTATAAGTATCGAGTTTATTCACCGCCAAAACCACGGGTTTACGCGATTTGCGGAGCATTTCGGCAACGTCGTAGTCGGCGGAAGTAAGTCCGCTTTTGGCGTCGCAAAAGAAAATTATGACGGTAGCCGTTTCCACGGCGATTTCCGCCTGACGCTTTATATGCCGCCACATTTCGTCCGTAGAGCGAATTTCTATGCCGCCCGTGTCTATAAGCGTAAAGGTCTTGCCGCACCATTCGGCGTCGGCGTAAAGTCTGTCGCGCGTAACGCCCGCGACGTCCTCTACTATGGAAAGTTTCTGACCCGTTACGCGATTGAAAAACGTGGATTTGCCCACGTTGGGTCTGCCTACTATGGCAACCAAAGGTTTACTCATTTTTACTCCGAATTTTTTGCGCCGCGCCGAACGGCGCGGCGCAAAATTTTACTCTTGGGTTAGTTTGAATTTTTCGTCCAACTTTTTAAATATTACGTCGGCTATGCCCTCGCCGCCGAACTCGGGACGATTGCAGTTTTTAAGCGATTCGTATTTTTCGTCGCCCTCTAAAACGCTCTTTATGAATTTTACGCACTTTTTGGCGTTGAAAATTCTTACGGCGTCCTTTACGTAGGTTACGTAATGCTCGGCTATTAACCTCTCTATCGTGTTCGCGCTGTGCGTTACCACTATGGGAACGTTGAAAAACGCCGCTTCCATAAGACCGTTGCCGCTCTTGCCGAGGTATAAGTCCGAAACCGCGATAAGTTCGAGCGGGTTCTCGCAAAATCCGTAAGGATAGAAAGAAACGTTCTTACCTGGTTTAAGTTTATCGAGCCTCGCCTTTAACTCGGGGTTTTTGCCGCACACCGCAATTATGGATATGGGCAGATCTTCCTCGATGAGCATCCGACAAAGTTTTTCGAGCATACCTATGCCGTAGCCGCCTTCGGTTACGTATATCGTAAACTTATCCGCGATGCCGAGTTTTGCTTTTAAACGAGCCTTATCCGTATCTACCTCGAACGCCTCTTTTCTTATAGCCATAGGCGTAAGCGCGAGGTTTTCCACGTTGAACCTTTTTTTGAATTTTAAAGCGCGCTCGTAGCCTTCCTCGGTGGAAATGCAGGTAAAATCGCACTTATCTCTGAAAAATTTGTTGGCGTGCGCGTCGGGTACGTACATTACCGTGTAAATATCCTTGCCGCAACGCTCCGCGTAGTAGTTGGTCGCCCAGTGCGTGCTTATAACCACGTCGGGCGATATTTCTTCCATTCGTTTCAACCCGTCTTGGTAAGACTCCTTTACGAGGTCCTCCATAACGAATTTAAGCCCGCCCCTGCCGCATAAATTCATAGCGGCAATGTTCAAGTAGCCGTAAAAATGGCACACGTTATACTTTTTAACCTCGTCGCAAAGCCTTTTTTCAAACTTCGCAAGGGGTTCGCCGTAGTCCTTATAATAGTCGCAACGAATTATCTCGAAATAATCGCCGTATTTTTTCTCGAACGCGTCGGCAATGGACTTTTCGGTCATAATATGCCCGAAACCAGCCTCCACGAACGGAAACAAAATCTTTAATTTTTTCACTTTTTATATCTTCCCTTATTTATATATTTGCCTTTTCTGTAGGCAACGCGACTTTTTCGGTGTACACCAAAACGAGAGTGAAAAACCACAGACAATAAGGTATTGCGTAAGTAGTATCGAACATACTCACCGAAAAATACGCGACCGCGTATGCAACCGTGAAAAAGCGCGTTTGACTTTTTTTGATGAAAGTCCTGACGCAGAAATACAAAAACGAGCCGAGCGCAAGTATATTGAATATACCGCCGCTGCCGATTGCGTCCATAATCATATTGTGTCCGAAACCCGAGAATATCAAACCCGAGTTTGCAAGATCGGAACAAAAGTCCCTTGCGTAACCCACGCCGAATACGGGACTTTCGATAAAGTAGTTAAGCCGTCTGCCCCAAATCTTCCATCTTCCGCTGTCTATCGAATATCCGCCGTTTATCAAGTCTTCAAAATATTTGAACACGTCGTTAAACTCGGTATAGCCGATAAGCGCGATAAACGCCACGAGCAAAAAGCCCATATAGCAGGCGAAAGTAAGTATAAGCGAACGCTTGTCCTCTTTACGATTGACGAAGGTTTTTACGACGAACACTATCGCGATAACTCCGCCCACCATTATGCCCGTGCGGCTTAAAGTGAATACTATCATAGTGGCGGAAAAGAGCGCGATAAGTTCGTAAAACACCACGTGTTTGCTCCTTTCGGCGCGCATAAACGCGAACGGCAAAAAGCAAGCCATAAGTTCGCCCGAAACGTTACTTACGCCCCAACCCGTGATAATACGATCTTTCCACCTGCCGTCGTGCGAACCGTCGAACGAGCCGTCGTTTAAAATGTTGAGAAAGTAGACGAAAGCCACTTCCAACGCGATAAGCAGACAAAGTTCGGCAAACAGCGTGGAAAAATATTCCCAAGTGTTTTCCTCACGCTTAATAGTTGCCGTGAACACGCAATATACGCCGATAAGCGCGGCGGACATCATAAGCGTGGCTTTAAGGCTGTAAAGATAATACTTCTGCCCAACGCCCGCAAGCAATAAAGCGAGGCATAAAACGCCCATAGGAATAAACATCTTGCCGTCTTTAAGGTTTTTGCGGTCTTTTATAGTGCGGTAAATCATACACGCTACCATTACCGCGACCGCGGCTATGAGCGTATAGAGTATATCGGGGCGGGTATAGTAATTAGAACCGTCGCCGTAACCGGGACTGTTCTGCGTGGATACTATAAACAATGCGTTTGCGAATAAAGTAAGCCAGGTACGGTATTCGTCGATAAACAAAAGCGACAGACAAATGAGCGCGATAAAAAACAGTAAGCCGAACAAGTCCCACGCGAAAACGTGAAACAAAAGGGCAAGCGCGCCCACGCCGAATACGAAATAGCCCGTCCGGGAAAACTCGGATATTTTATCGAGCGTTATTCTTAATGTTCTTCCCATAAAATTTCTCCGTGGCGGAGTTATAAAACGCCGCGCCGTTGTAGGGTAC
>CAVLAV010000060.1:0-9012 GCA_963660735.1 bacterium | reverse complement strand
CGCCCACCGTTCCAAAGAAACGATAAATTCTTCCACCCGCTTTTGTAAAGCCCATCATAGTAAGATTTGCCGTAACACCGTTTTCAAACAACACATTTGTGGTCTGGTGGGAAACTACGTCGTTATCGCAATGGAACACGCATCTGCCATATGGATTGTTGCCGTAAATCTCTCTTTCGAGTTTTGCCCTCGTAACAGGAATATCTCTCACCACGACGGTAAACGGCCAATAACTTTCGGGTTCGCCCCACTTGGTAAACATATCGATATATATTTTCTTTGCGCTGTACGGACAAGTGTCGATATGCGGACAATCTTTGCAATATGCAGTACTTCCCTCGGGCGCACATTCTTCCCTGAAATAAGTGCGATCGCCGACAGAGGCAACATTTATCGCCTTACTCCCTGCGTAAAATTGCAACAAGTCTAAGTCGTGACAGCATTTTGCAAGAATCATAGGCGTAGTATCTTCCGCCCTTCTCCAATTGCCGCGAACGTATGAGTGAGCAACGTGCCAATAACACACCTGCTCCAACGCTTGAATATTTACAAGGTCGCCTATTACGCCGCTATCCAACAATTCTTTTGCCTTTACAAACGCTTTGGCATAACGCAAAACGTGACAAACAACCACTACATTATGATTCTTTTTCTGAGCCGCAAGCAAATCTTCGCATTCTTTTCTGCTATCCGTAATCGGTTTTTCAAGCAAAATATCATAACCTAAATTCATTGCTTTCATTGCGTGTCCGTAATGCTGCTTATCAAGCGTCGCTATAATAATAACGTCGCTACGTCTCTCTTTAAAAAACTCTTCGTCACTTAAATATCTATCTTTCTTATCCACACCGAAAATATCGCCTACGAGCGTAAGTTCTTTTTCGTCTGCGTCGCAAAGAGCCACGATACGAAATTTATCTTTCATATCGTTTATCAATGTGCCGTAAGCATGGAAACCGCGGCTTCCGCAACCTAAAATACTTACCGTCAAAATTTTGTTTTCGTTTGTATTCTCCATAATACTCCTCTGTTTATAAAATTTACGCTTAATCCAAACAAGAACACATTTACACCCGGCAATGCAGAATACTTATATTTTGCAGTCGAGATGTCTTACTTATGCCATTTAAAATCGTTTTTATGGCAATTATTAACATTCGGGATATAATCATTCCTATTGTTGAATCAATTATACCATTTATGCCTTATTTTGTCTATGTCAGTTTTTGCAAACCTTATAGCAAAAATTAACATGTTTTAATTTTTATTTTTCTTATATAAAACACTGAAATATTATATTTTTTGTGTTTTTAGCAATAAAAAGTAGGTTGTTTTAAAAAAACTGACTAAAATCTATTGATCAATATTGACTTTTTTTAATTTTTTGGTATAATGATTGTAGATATGAAAAACAAGAATTTGGAATTCAAAGAAAAAGTCCTCAGTTTATATTTCGACGAAAAAATGTCGAAAGAAGATATATTGAAACAGCATTGTTTAATCGGAGCAAATACGCTTGACTTTTGGATTAACGAGCGAAATGCAGAATTATCGAATCGTCAAAAAGAGAAAACCGCCAATTTTACGAATTATCAATCCGAAGCCGACGGCGATTTCCATATTTATCTGAAAAAAGAAAACTTCCTTCTCGATATGCCTCATTACCATGAAAGCGTCGAGATAATTTTTATGCTTAAAGGCTCTACCGTTGCACATATAGGTGAAAACGCTTTTCTTATAAAAGCGGGAGAGATATGTTTCAGCAACAAGTTTCAAAATCATTTTTATGAAAAACAATCAAGCGATCTCGAAGCGTTTTGTATTGTCTTGGGGCATGATTACACTCACAGTTTCAGACAATGCTATAATGATAAAACGCCGCCTGCTCTCATGCAGAATCTCGAAGCGAACAAAGAAATAATATCTTTGGTTAGAAAATGGTATAACGAAAAAAATAGAGCATTTTTATTAAACTGCGCATATTCGAATTTTCTTTTTGAGGTAATTTCACGGTTCTACCCGATTATCGAACAGAAAACGACAAGCGCCGAACATATAGCCATACAGTTTATAGACTATATACAAAACAATTACCGTTCAAACATATCTCTTTCTACAATGGCTCAACACTTCGGATACACGAAGGAGTATTGTAGCAAAATATTCAATAAAACAGTTGGTCAACATTTCAATACTTTTTTAAACTCGGTACGTATAAGAAAAGCGGAAGAAATAATAAAATCTCCCGAAGGCTCGAACAGAAAAATAACCGACATAATATATGACTGCGGATTTACAAGCCCCTTCACATATTACAGGCATCGCAAAGCACCAAACACTAACCCAACAAAAACATAAGATTTCGATAACAATCGAAATCTTATTGCATTCGTTTATAAAGTCTTCGTCCTTGTATATTATTCCAAACTAACTTGCGGTTAATTCCAAGTTCCAGACGCTCATACAAAAGTACGAAAATTTAATCTAACCAAAAAACTTACACACTTTTCTTGACATTCCCTTTGGATTTATACTTTCTGCTATTCTTCGCAATAATCCAAAGAATTCTCCCGACACCATATCTTTGCCAATTCATAGCATTTTTCAAATCTGTATTTATAATACGATGCGTCTATCCCATAATATTTAACAACATCCTTAAAGTTCCTGTATGGATGTTTTCTCGTTAACGCTTTCATTAGTTCGTCCCGTATAGTCTCGTTATCTGATTCGATAGAAAAATCGCGCATTATACTATACTCATGGATTTCATATTGATTCGGCAAACGCAGAAAACCACCGTCTTCTTCCACTTCCCGCGCAAGGCGTTCCATTTCGTCATTCATAAAATCCGCATCATCGGGCAAATCAATCATTTTGCCGTTTTTCGGATTATAATACGTTTTCCATCCCGCCATTGCTTCATCGATTTTTTGTGCTATTACCCTCACCTCGGTTTTCATAACAATCACCCGTCTTTTTATTCTTTTTTTACAATTTACAGTACCGAAGCGATATAATAAGGTAGATATATTATTTCGTCTTCCCGTTTTATATCGCCCTCATGCAAAACGTACTGCAATCCGATTTTATTTGAAAATTTCTTTTTAAATTTCTCCAAAGATTTTACAGTATATGTCTTTCCCGATTTTGCTTCTACCGGAATCACTTTTCTGTCTTTTCTTATCAGAAAATCGATTTCGGTTTCCAATTTGCCCTGCTCGTTATATTCTACATAGAAAACAATTTTATGCCCGTTTGTTCTTAAACATTGAGCGATTATATTTTCTACAAACATTCCTTCGTTAATATGCAGGCGGTCTGTCAGAATCGCGCCGTAAAAATCGTTGTCGATAAAATTTCCGTCTCCGAAACTTAAATTTATCAATAAGCCCGTGTCCATCATATAACACTTAAACCTTTGGTCATCCGGATTCAAAGTCAACGCAGGACTCGGATCCGTCGTATTTCGGGCAACGTTCACTATCATTGCCTCATCAAGCCACCGTAACGGACCTTTATATTCTCTTAACCTCGCATTCTTATTAATGCGTGCAAATCGAAACTCGTTTGTTTTCGAAGCGGAATCGTGTTTCGCAAGTTCCGAAGGAATATTATCCAAAATATTTCCTACATATTCGCTGTTTTCTTCATCTTGCTCTTTTATATCGTTACGATACAACGTAATTATTTCTCGCTTTGCAAAATCCACCCTTTCATAATCTTTTGTTTTCACAAAAGCAACCACCGCCTGAGGCATTCCGCCGACGCACATATATTCCCGAAATCTTCGCAAAATTTCTCTATTTAGTTTCACGCCGAACGGTTTTATTTTTTGATAATGCTCTCTGATAATATCCATCGTAAACGTATCCCCGCTTGCCCATAAGAACTCCTCGAAATCAAGCGGGTACATCTCCACGCTATATTCTTCCGACGGAATCAGGATCTCTGTCTCTTTGCTCTTTTTTGTAATTCCCGCAAGCGAACCCGTTTCGATATAATCATAGCGTTTGTCTTCAAGTAAGGTTTTTAAAGCCTGCCTCGCCTGAGGGAATAACTGGATTTCATCCAGAATTATCAACGACTCCCGCACATACAGTTTGGTCTTGTATTGCATCTGAATCACGTTAAAAAAGTAATCCAAATCCATCAACTCGTTTACAAACAAATCTTTTATCGCGCCATTGGCACGCTGAAAATTTATTGTAATAAAAGATTTATATTCTTTCGCGCCGAATTCTTCGACAATGGTTGTCTTTCCGACGCGACGCGCTCCTTTCAAAAACAAAGCATAATCGGGAGCATATTTTTCCTTCCATTCCGTAAGTTTATTATAAATTTTTCTTTTTAAGACAATTTTAACATTCATACGACTACTCTCCTCAACGGTTATTTTAGCATATATTTTTGAAAAAGTCAACCGTTCTCACGAAATCGCAGATTTTTTATGAAAATAAATCACAAAAACGCACATCGTATAAGCGATAAATATCACATTTTCGCATAAGCTCCCCTTCCGGTTTAGCCGTTGTCACACAAAGTCGCTATATTCTGAACGAGAATTTTACGCGACACATTCAGTCCGCGCAAGGCAAGAAGCTCGGATATTTCGTCGGTATTTAAGGCGTGGTTTTCGTCTGTGTTTTTACAGAGAATATCCCATAAGACAAGCAGTTTGATTTTATGCGCTTCATTTGCCATATACACCTCTCCCCAACATTTATTGCCTATATTATACCAAAAAACAACTAATTTTGCAAGAGATATAATTCATCTCTTCGGAGATATGAAATATTCCGTGAAAGTGAAGTTTGTCGGTATCACTACTCTATTGTTAAGTTATACACCTCTGTTTCGATATTCAGATGGGCTTTTATTGTACCACTTGCGAAATGCCTCCGCGTAATAACTGCTTCCGTTAAACCCAACCGCATTTGCAATCTCTGTTACGGTCATATCTGAATTTTTAAGGAAAAACACGCTTTTATTAAGTCGATATTGCGTTAAATACAGATTGGGTGTTTGCCCTATATATTTCGCAAATAGTTTACAGCATTTGCTTTGTCCCACCGCACCCGAGGCGGCTATATCCGCAAGTGTAATTCTTACCGTGTAGTTTTGCTGTATAAAGCCTATCATGTTTCTGAGAATGGAAAGATCAGTGTTCTGCTTTTTTTGCGAACTCTCCGATGGTATATTTTCATAGAGTTGTATCCATACATTTGAAAACAGATTCTGAATTTTTAACGCAGCAGTTCTCATACCCTTTTCGGAATACATTACTTTTATATTTTCATAAATTGTTTTTTGCCAGCGAATATCAGTGTTCAATTTGATATAGGCGGCATTTCTATTATGTAGAACCGGCAGTACAAAATCCCTTTCATAAGCGTAGGTTGCGCATAACATAAGCGGATGCAGCAGAATGCAAATAAAATCGCACTCTTTTTTTTCTGTCGAAAATCCGAAATGCATTTGTCTCGCGTTAACGACTATTCCCTCATTTTCAGTCATCGTAATAATTTCGCCATTGACATTGTATTGCATTTCTCCGGATAAGACGGCAATAAATTCAATATCATCATGCCAATGTGCTGGTGCAGCGTGTCCCGAAAATGAAGAAAGCAACTCCCTTCGGATATAGATAGGATAGTCAGTGTAATCGTATTTCACTTTTTCGGAACGATCGTCTTTCAGTTCAAGAGACAACAAAACTCATCACCTCGCAGGATTGTTATTAAAACCAGCATAATATTGATAGACATAAAGCCTTTTTCGTGATATAATTATATAATAGAAAATCGAAGTTGTCAAGAGAATGAGACGCATAATGAATATAGCACACATCGCAATTTATGTAAAGGACTTAGAAAAAAGCGCACATTTCTACGAAACCTATTTTCAAGGGAAACGAAACACGCTTTATGTAAATCCTAATACAGGCTTCTCCTCTTACTTTCTGTCTTTTAGCGGCTTCGCAAGATTGGAACTCATGAATGTACCGGCTATAGTGGAATCTAATGCTTCCGCAATGCTCGGATATGCCCATATAGCTTTTCAGGTTGGTTCAAAGGATGGTGTCAATAAATTGATCGCTCGACTTGAAAAAGACGGGTATGCAGTCAAAAGCTATCCGAGAACTACCCGGGACGGGTATTACGAAAGTAGCGTATATGACCCTGACGGCAATGTTATAGAAATTACGGAATAGGAGATGTCCGAAAATGCGAGAAGAAGGAAAAATAGCGGCGGGGATTTTATTCTGCCCTGCTGATCCGGAACTCAAGGCAATCAAACTGAAAACACACAATCTGAATGTGGATTATAACGGTACGCATGAGGATGAAACCGACAAGCGAGCAAAAATTCTTTCCGAAATCATCGGGGAGTTCGGAGAAGGCGGTTTTATTCAGGGTCCTATCGCATTTCATTACGGAAAGCACACGAAAATAGGCAAAAACTTTTTTGGAAACTTCAACCTTACTATTCAGGACGACGCAGAGATCACGATCGGAGATAACTGCAATTTCGGTCCTAATGTAACTATTGTAACGCCTATTCATCCAATGCTACCAAATGAGCGGCGTGCAATGCTGACGGCAAGCGGAGAGAAAAAACACCTCTGCTATGCAAAGCCCGTCCATATCGGCAACGACTGCTGGTTCGGTGCTTCGGTGACTGTCTGCCCCGGCGTGACGATTGGGGATAACTGCGTAATCGGTGCGGGTAGTGTGGTGACAAGGGATATTCCCGCAAACAGCTTCGCCGCAGGCGTCCCCTGCCGGGTAATCAGAGAAATCACAGTAGCCGACAGTATGAAGTTCAGACCGGATATTATGGCGGATAATACGGTGACGGAATATGAGAAATAAGCAGTCGAATGATTTTGCCAAAAAGCTTCTGACGCTTGTAATGCCTATCGCCTTTCAGCAGTTTATGCTGGCTCTTGTCAGTGCGTCTGACGCTCTTATGCTCGGCGTTCTGTCGCAGGACGCTTTGTCGGCGGTATCACTTGCGGGACAGATTACTTTTGTTGAAAATCTGTTCTTTGCCGCTATGACAATCGGACTTTCCATGTTTGCCGCACAGTATTGGGGCAAGCAGGACAGAATGTCCGTTGAAAAGATATTCGCCTATGTTCTGAAAATTACCGCCGCCGTTTCCTTTGTGTTCTTTCTCGCAGGCTTGTGCTTTCCGAACGCTCTGATGCGCATTTTTACCGACGAACAGCCACTGATTAAAGGCGGCGCGATTTATCTGCGGACGGTGTCGCTGTCATTCTTTTTAACCGGAATCTCGCAGATTTATTTGTGTATACTCAAAAACACGGGAAAGGCGGCAAAATCCAGCGTTATCAGTTCGGCAAGCGTCGTCATAAACATCGTGCTGAACGCTATCCTTATTTACGGCTTATTTGGATTCCCGAAGATGGAAATCGCGGGCGCGGCGCTTGCGACCGTAATCGCACGGGCAATCGAAGTAATATGGTGCATACTTGAAACGGCAAAGAAAGATCGCATAAAACTGAAACTGTCATATATCCTACACGACGACAAACCGCTGCGGCGTGATTTCTGGAAATATACCATGCCGGTTCTCGGAAATGAAATCGTCTGGGGAGTCGGTTTTACGATGTATTCCGTTATAATGGGGCATTTAGGTACGGACGCGGTAGCGGCGAATTCGATTGCGAATATTGTGAAGAATCTTGTAGCCTGCTTTTGCCTAGGTCTCGGAAGCGGCTGCGGAATTATGGTCGGAAACGAGCTTGGCGCGGGCAGATTGGAGCTCGCGAAGGAATACGGGCGAAAGCTCTGCAAGCTGTCAATCATCTGCGGCGCGGTGTCCGGATTGTTTTTACTGGCTATCAGCCCGCTGATTCTTGTCGTGACTGATTTGAGCGATACGGCGACAGGATACCTGAAATGGATGCTGGTCATGTGTTCCTATTATATGATCGGTAAATCCGTGAACGGGACGACTATCGCCGGTATATTCTGCGCGGGCGGCGATTCAAAATTCGGGTTCCTATGCGATACGATAACAATGTGGTGCGTTACCGTTCCGCTCGGAATGATTGCTGCCTTTGCCCTAAAGCTTCCCGTCCTTGCCGTGTACTTTATCGTAAATCTTGATGAGGTTGTCAAGTTGCCGGCAGTATTTCGGCACTATAAAAAATATAAATGGGTCAAAGACCTTACTGTAAAGGAGAACACAAAATGAGTACGATGAAAGAAAGAATGCACACGGGTGAATTATACCTTCCCGGCGACAACGAGATTATGGAATGGCAGACGAAATGCCTTGACCGTCTTTATGAGTTCAATCAGACTCGACCGACCGAATTTGCAAAGAGACAGGCTATGATGAAAGAAATGTTTGCGGAAGTGGGCGAGGGCTGTTACATTGAACCGCCTTTTCATTCCAATTTCGGCGGCGGTCATGTGCATTTCGGGAAAAACATCTATGCGAACTTTAATCTGACCTGTGTGGATGACACGCACATTTATGTGGGCGATTATACAATGTTCGGTCCGAATGTTATCGTCGCTACCGCAGGACATCCGATTCTGCCGGAGCTGCGCGAAAAGGGATATCAGTACAACGCACCCGTTCACATCGGGAAAAACTGCTGGATCGGTGCGGGGGCAATCATCCTCCCCGGTATTACAATCGGCGACAATGTTGTGGTCGGTGCCGGAAGCGTTGTGACAAAGGATTTGCCATCCAATATTGTGGCTGTCGGCAATCCGTGCAGGATACTGCGAGAAGTCAATGAGCATGATCGGGAGTATTATTTTAAGAATAGAAAAATCGAATGGGATAATCTGTGATATTTTTCTGCTCAGAATTGAGCTACGAATAATACAAAGGAATGGATATACTGTCCTACACAGCTTACTGCAGCATTGTCGCTTTAAGAAGTGTTACGATTTTTACAACGAAAAACGGCGGCTCGATTGCCCGAACCGCCGTCTTTTTTTGTTATGCGGGAAATTTCCGCTATGT
>CAVLAV010000059.1:0-9020 GCA_963660735.1 bacterium | reverse complement strand
ATTGCGAGCCGCAGGCGTGGCAATCCCCCTGAAAAAGTACGCGGCATATACTCCGCCTTTTATTCCGACGGATTGCCGCGGTCGCTACGCTCCCTCGCAATGACATATTATTTTACGTCATATTGAGCGTAAGCGAAATATCCCACGACCGAAGTGAAAAGTATATACTTTACGGAAAACCACCCTCCCGGGAGATTGCTTCGCGTTGCTCGCAAAGACGGTAAAACAAACTTCGCTTCCTCCTTCGGAGGAAGCGAGTTGCCGTCATTGCGCGCCGTCTTGGACGGAGCGGGTCGGGTGGCAGGTGAAATATATTATCTGCTCACGAGAGGATAAGTCCTTTAATACCTCTTTAACGCGCGCAAAATGCTTTTCATCAAGCGCGACGAACGGGTCGTCCATAACGACGAAAGGACTTTCGGCTTTAAACGCCTGCTTTGCTATCGCCAACCTTAAACATAAGTTTAGCACCGCGCGTTGCCCCGCGCTTAAATGCTTTTCGCTCCTGTATTCGCCGTTTCTCTCGTAACGCACGCGGAAATCTTTGTCCATATCCACGCCCACGCCGAGTGCGTCCTCGGTAAGCGCGGCGTACTTTAAAAATTCGTTCATAACGGGCGCGACGTATTCGTCTTTCACCGTCTTTTCAGCCGCCGCAAGATACTTTTCGGCAAGGCGCAAAAGCGAATATTTTTCTTCCGCCGAGGAAAGTTCTTCGTCGGCGAGTTCGAGCTCACTCTCCAAATTAGGCAAAACTTCCAACTGCGCCTCGTCGGCGGCAATCGCCTCGTTTTTTTGCGCGAGCCGTTTATTAGCCGCGTTTAAAAGTTCGTTGAGTTCCTCTACGGAAAGCGTTTCCTCGCTGACAGCGGGCGTTTCGCCGTACTTGTTTTTAAACTCTTCAGCCGCGGCGGAAAGTTCGGCGGTGCTACGCTTTAACTGTTCTGCTTTTACCCTGTCGCCGCGCAATTCGTTAGAGGCAGCGGCAACGTCGCCGCCGAGTTTATACGCCGCCGAAAAGCCGCGAATATACTCTTCGCTCTTATTTATTTCTGCTTTCAGTTCGGCGGCTTTTTGCGCGTGCCTTGCCTCTTGCGCGGTCAGGTTGGCGAGCCTTTCGTTATCCTTTATGAGCGCGGCAAGTGCGGACGCGTAATCGCGAACGGTTATACCGTAGCGCGCGTACACCTTTTTCAAATCGTTTTCCCGCTCGGCTATTTGTGCGGATAATCGCTCTATATGCAATTCTTTTTCGGCTAAACCGTTCTTGACTTCCAAATACCTCGCCCTGCCCGATTTAAAATCGGAATAAGCAACGGCGATGCCGTCGCGGGAATAATAGCCGTAACGCGCCAAAAATTCGCTTATTTCTTCTTTCAACAAATTTTCTTTGACGATTAAATCGGCTTGCGGATTTTTTTGTTCGTTTTTATTTTTGGGCTTGATAAACGCGCCGCTTAAAGCGGTAACGCCGCCGAGCGCGATAAGCGCGATAGCGGCGATTTTGTTTACGGCAAATAGCGCCGCGCCGACGACGACTACGAACAACCCCATTAAAGCAACGGCAAATCCGAAGCCGAATTTTCTTTTACTCTTCGGCGCGGCGGTTTCCGCGTTCAGTCTTATTTTTTGCTCGATTTCGCGGTATTGCGCCATTTTTTCGTCGAGGTCTTCCTCGTCGCGGGGATCTACGGGAGCAACCTCGAATTTACTTATTATCGGGTTCTTGCTTTCGCTTGCATACTCCTCTTTAAGCCGTTCCGCCAACGCGTCGGCTTTGGTAAGTTCGTCGGTTTTATTTTGCAGTTCGGCAATGGTCGCGCCGTTTAAACCGTTTAAATTTTCTCTTAAAATTTTCAGTTCGTATTCGGCTTGCGGCGAAAGTTTTTCGCTTTCCAGCGCGCGGCGGTTTGCCGCCGCGCGCTGATACTCGGTCTGCATAGCGTCTATTTCTTTTTCGGTGGGTATTCCGCAGGGATATTTTTCCCTATAACTATTGATAATCGCGTTATTAGCAGATATTTGCACTTTGTTTCTCTCGTAATTTTCGCGCCGAGCCTTTTGAGTTTCGGCGTTTACCGCCTTACGATAGCGTTCCCTTATCGTTTCCGCCTCCGCGGTAAGTTGCGCCTTTTCGGCGTATCTCGCCGCAAGATTTTTTTCTAAATTCTTTAAATCGGAAATTTGCTCGCTCAAATTACGCTTTTTAAGCCGACAATCCTTTATAATGCCCGCGTCGCCGCGCAACGCCTTATACTTTTTTACGCTTTTTTCAAGCGCAACGGCTGCCTGCTCGAAAGAAACGTCGCCGTCGCCTTGCACGCTCTCGCCGAGTTTTATCGCGACCCCGCCCGAAACGTCGTCCTCGCCGAAAAACACCGTGCGGGAAAACGAACGCTCGTCAAGCGCGAAAAACCGCTTGCCGAGGTCGTAATCACATTCCTTTTCCTCGCCGTTTTCATAAAGTTTCAGTTCGTCGCGCGCACTGCTCTTTTTATCGAAAAATCGCTCTATTTTATAGGTTTTATCGCCGAATACGAAAGTTAAATTGCCGCCGAATTTACCTCCGTTAAAAGGATAAAACCGTTCGCGGTCGGTAAACTCAACCGAGTTGGCTTTGTATGACGGCAGACCGTAAAACATAGCCTTTATAAACGACGCAAGCGTGGTCTTTCCGTAACCGTTTTCCTCGCAAAATTCGGTTATGCCCTGCTTGAAATTTATTTCTTTTTTCTCAATGCCGCCGTAATTTTCGATATAAGCCGAAACGAGTTTCATTCAGTCCACCTCTCTGCCCATAAGAGCCTTAACACCGTAAGCGATAACCTTGCGTTTTTGTTCCTCGGTGAGTTCGTCGCTTAAAAGCACCTCGCGGATAAACTCGCCTTTAAGCGATTTATCCCCGTAATAGTCCTCTATGCGCAATCTGCGCAAAGTCCTGTCCTTTACCGATACGAAAAAATACTTGTCCGCGATATATTCGGCTATATCGTCGGCAAGGTTTTCCTCGTCGAAATCGCGTTCGCCCACGAGTTCCACCCTGACCATATCTTTCGGCTCGGCGGTAATGGCGGCTTTTACTTTTTCGTATACCTGCGTCGCCGTCGTCGCGCCGTCTACCGCAACCTCGTATTTATAAATGGTTCGGGTCGCCGCTTTTACAAATTCCGAACGCATTTTTCCGCCGTCTATATCGAGCAGATAAAAGCCTTTTTCGCCATAGTCGTCAAAGCCGCGCCCCTCTAAACACCCCGAATATCGCGCTATACCCCGCTCGTCTATGCGTTTTTCGGCGGCGGTATGTATATGCCCCAACGCGAGATAATCTATATTTTTATTTTTGAGTTTTAAAAGGTTTACTCCGCCCGAGCCGCCCTCGTTCCACTCGCCGTGCAGAGTTACGATATTGTAGTCCGCAGGCGACAAATCGAGCGACGAATACGCCGAAAGCGAATTTTCGGCGCACAGTTCCACGCCCGCGATAACGACCGGACCGTAACGATAATAAGTCCATTCCTTGCCGAAAGTTTTAAGATTTTTCAGTTCGCGCTCGTAGCCGCCGAGATCGTCGTGATTGCCGCGCAGATATAAAAAGTCCACGCCGCCGTGCTTTTCCACTACGTCGTAAAAAAATTCTTTGTCCTTTTTTAAAGGATTGTTGCCGTCGAACAAATCGCCCGCGATTATTATCGCCGTAACGCCGTTCTGCTCGGCGTATTCCGCCGTTCTTAAAAACGATGCGCGAATTTCGTTTCTTCTTTTAGCCGCCTTATCGCTCGGAAGCCTTGACTCCATTTTAGAGCCTAAATGCACGTCCGCCAAATGTATTATTTTCATAGTGCATATATTATACATTTTTTACAGCCGTATGTCAACGGTGAAAAGACAAATATTTTTTAGTTTTACCGCGCAAAACGGTTGAAATTTTTTTAATAAAGTGCTAATATATAATGGACGCGACGAAAATTTATTCCGCGTTGAATTTTCGGAGGCATAGCTCAGTTGGTTAGAGCGCTTGCTTCACATGCAAGAGGTCGTAGGTTCGAGTCCTACTGTCTCTACCATTACGGCGACTTCGCGTTTTAGCGAAGTAAAAAAACGGAGAGCCTAATGGTGTTCCCATTAGGGATTGTAAAAAAAAAACAATTAATTTAATGGGGACACCTGCAAGTGACGAAAGACTCGAAGTTGTGAAACTTCGAGTCTTTCGTTATGTTAAATAACGTTGCAAAGGGAGAAATTTAATTAAATTTTAAAAGGTTAATTTAAACAAAGAATTGAATGTAAAAATGGTGAATAGTATATCAAATTGTATAAAAATACTGCGGCTTCAAATCCCGTTTGCTATGCAATTGTGATTTGGAATCCGTATTTTGAGCATAAAAATGAACCCGAACGGGAATTTACTCACAGGGAAAGGTTTATCCGCTAATTCTGTAAACGGAATCGTTCCTTTCTCGTCAACAAGGTTACGAGTTAAAGTCGCAAGTCTTTTTCGAGTTGCAAAAAAAAATCCCAAAAAAATTTTTTGAAGTCGAATAAAAACTACGAGTTCGGTTGCTATTCTTTTCACAAAAAAAGGAGTTAGCAATATGAAAAACGACAATAAAAAAGAGCGTGAAATTTACGCCATCGGTCGTCCGAGCCTTGAAAATCTCACCCCCGAACGAAAGAAAAGCGTTCTTTTCCACGCTACTTATGTGTGTTGTTGAACATTTCAAAGAAAAAGATAATCAAAAAAAACGGGTAAATAAACTATCCGTTTTTCTTTGTTAGAATTAAAATGGATTATTTCGGCATTAAAACCGTAAAAGCACTGCCTTGACCTTTCGTTGATACAACTTTAATTTGGTAATTGTGTAAATCGCAAATTCTTTTACAGATAGCAAGCCCTAAACCGATGCCTTTATGAAATCTCGTGTTATCTTCCTGATAATATTCGTCGAATATATGCTTTATGGCATCGTCGGAAATACCTATTCCGGTATCTTGGAAACACACGGCGTATTCGTCTGTGGTTTCATAAGAAAAAATCTTGATTCTTCCGTTATCGTTTGTGTATTTCACTGCGTTTGAAAAAAGGTTCAACCAAAGTTCTTTAAGCAGTTCTTTTGACGCCGACACCGCGAAATGTTCTAAGTCAATTTGTACGTCGAGATTTTTCTTTTCGACTTCGGCGTATAGTTGCATTGCGCATTCCGCTATCTGTTCGTCGATATAAATTTCTTCTTTGTTGATAACGATAGATTGCGCGTCGAGTTTAGACAATAGCAACGTCGTATTTGCAAGCCCGGAAAGCCGAGTGCTTTCATCCCTTATAATGCAATAATATTTATATTTTTCTTCTTCCGACAAATCACGGTTTTGGCATAATAGTTCCGAAAACCCTTTAATCGATGCAATCGGAGTCTTGAATTCGTGCGAAAAGTTCTTTACGAAATCGCCTTTCAGAATCGTAACGGATTGCAACTCTCGCATAACCGTATTTACAGCATCGATAATCTCCTGATATTCCGAGTTTTTGTTTTTTATGTTTATCGGCGTCGAAAAATCCCCGGCAGCCATTCTTGATAAACTGTCTTTAATTTCTCGTATATTTTTTTCCGTGCTTTTTACTCTGACTTTCGTTATCACCGTTGCTAATAACGTACACGAAAGCAATACGCAAATAACAAGAGCAAACGGACCGAATGCCCCTATATTAACATTCAGTTTTGTCAGGATAAAGGCTATAAACGCGGTAATAACACTTGCAAGAATATAACAAGTGAAAATTATAAACGACAAACCGAGAGAAGAATGGAATTTCTTTTTATTTTTCATTTTTTACCCCCTGATAACCGACACCCATTATTGTTTTGATACCGATTTCGGGGAAAACTTCGATTTGTTTACGGATTTTTGAAATAAATACCTTTACAATCGAATCGTCTGTATCAGAGTTAATACCCCAAAACTCGTGGAACAGTTGCCATTTTGTAAAAGGCTTTTCCGGGTAAGAAAGAAGTTTATACAGAATTTCAAATTCGGTTTTCGTAAGAGATAAAGACAAATTGCGACTATCGTCGATAATTGTTCTGGTGTTGTAATCCAGAACGACATTACCGACGGTTATTTTTTTATCCGTTACGATTTTTGCTCGGCGAAACAGAGCCTTGACACGCATTAAGAGTTCGTCGGCAGAAATCGGTTTTACCATATAATCGTCAATACCGAGTGAAAAACTCTTTCCCTTATCGTCGATACCGCCTTTGGCTGTAACCATAATAATAGGAATATCGGTATCTTCTTCACGAATGGCGGATACAAGTTCGTTTCCGGAAAGTAACGGCATCATTTCGTCGCAGATAACCATATCAATATGCTTATCTAAAAAAATGTCGAGTGCGTCCGAACCGTTATTTGCCGGTATAACGCGATAGCCTTCGGCAGACAGTATCGCATCCATCAAAGTCAGGATGTTCGGCTCGTCGTCAACAACAAGAATATTCATTATCGGAATCACCTCCGTTTATTTCACCGATTATATTATACCACATTGAAGTTAAGAAACGGTGAATTTTTTGATGTTAACTTTATTTCAACCAAAAATCAACCGCTTTTTAACCCCTGAAATCGTATAATTGGAGCAAATAAAACGACTCGGAGGTAAAGTAATGCTTGAATTAAAAAAAATCACGAAGGACTATGTTGTAGCCGATACGACTACAACCGTCTTAAAAGGAGTATCGCTCACATTTCGTAACAGTGAGTTTATTTCGATACTCGGACCGAGCGGTTGCGGGAAAACGACAATGCTCAATATTATAGGCGGGCTTGATAAATACACGTCAGGCGACCTTATTATCAACGGGAAATCAACGAAAACATATTCAGACAGAGATTGGGATACATACAGAAACCATTCTATCGGTTTCGTTTTCCAAAGTTATAATCTGATTCCGCACCAGACGATTCTGAAAAACGTAGAGTTGGCGTTGTCTATTGGCGGTATCAGCAAAACCGAACGAAAAAAACTTGCAACGGACGCGCTTATCAAAGTCGGACTGAAAGACCATCTGAACAAAAAACCGAACCAACTTTCCGGAGGACAATGCCAAAGAGTTTCTATTGCCAGAGCACTTGTTACAAACCCCGATATAATTCTTGCCGACGAACCTACCGGCGCGCTCGATACGGAAACGTCCGTGCAGATTATGGAAATTCTGAAAGAAATTTCAAAGGAAAGGCTTGTCGTTATGGTTACGCACAATCCGGACCTTGCGGAAAAGTATTCTACCCGTATCGTCCGTGTGCTTGACGGTATGATAACGGAAGATTCCAACCCCGTGACGGCAGAAGAACACGAAAAACTATTACAAGAATGCAAGCATAAAGAAACCCAACAAACCGATAGGGAAAAGAAACGCGCCGAAAAGAAATCATCGATGTCCCTTTGGACGAGCCTTTGTCTGTCTGCGTCTAATCTTCTGACAAAGAAAAAACGTACGTTTATTACATCGCTTGCCTGCTCGATAGGAATTATCGGTATAGCGGTTATTTTATCCGTATCAAACGGAATGTCTTCTTATGTAAATAATCTTCAACAAAATTCATCTTCTTCAAACTACTTGGTAATCAACAATAGTTCATCGAAAATAGAGTTTGGATCGGGAGAAGAAATAGAATTGCCGCAATATCCCGAAAACACCGACGGAGTTTATATTTATACGGAAAGCACGGGTAACACGAACTCAAAGCAATACTTAAACGGCACTTACATTGATTATCTTGAAAAAAATATTAACGGAAGTACGCCGGAAAGCAATCTGACGTTAGGTATCCAGTATACCAAATCGGTCGGAATCAATCTTATAAGCCATGACGGCACACAATACAAAGCAGTCGGAACAGACAAGTGGAATGAGATTCTGAATAACAATGATTATATGAAGACGCAATACACGATTTTATCGGGTAGCAAATTGCCGACGGAATATAACGAAGTAGCGCTTGTTGTAGATTCTTATAATCGTATTTCGGCAACCGTTCTCAATCAACTCGGTATATCTTACTCTGCCGAAGTAAGTAAAATCGATTACGATGATTTGGTCGGAAAAGAATTCAGGCTCATTACAAACGATAATTATTATAAAAAACAGGATTTAGGCAACGGTAAATATCTGTATGCGGCAGCAAGTACACAGGAAGATTTGTATCTTGCGTATGAAAGCGGTATTTCCGTCAAAATTGTATCCGTTATTCGAGAGAATAAGGACGCGTCTGCGTCTTGGGTTTCTTCCGGTATCGCCTATACGGAGGCTTTGACAAATAAAATTCTTGAACTGAACAATGAGTCCGAAATCGTCGAGTATCAGAAACAAAACCCTGAATATAACGTTTTATCGGGAAAAATGTTTAAGGAAGAAGCATCTGCGGGTGGATTTGGCGGAATGTTCGGCGGTTCAAGCAACAGTTATGAAAGTAATCTTGTAAAACTCGGCGGCGACAGCACGCCTACGTCTATTACCATATATCCGAAAGACTTTGAAAGCAAAGAAAAAATTAAACAAATCCTTAATGCTTGGAACGACTCCGAAATATATAAAATTTACGGAAACGAAAAGGATGCGGACGAAAACTATTTAGCGGATACTTATAAAGTTACTTATACGGATTTTTCGTCGATGATGGTTTCTATGCTTAGCAGTCTGATTGACATTATCACATACGCTCTCGTTGCATTCTCTGCAATCGCGCTTGTGGTTTCGAGCATTATGATTGCAATTATCACCTATGCATCGGTTATAGAAAGGACAAAGGAAATCGGCACGATTCGTTCTCTCGGCGGTAGGAAAAAAGACGTTTCCGCAGTCTTTATCGCAGAAGCCTGTATCATAGGCGCTGTATCGGCGGTCATAGCCATTCTTGTAACATTCGGAATTAACGCAATTATCAATATCATTTTGTCGGCGCTTGTCGGAGTTTCGGGAATAGCATCGCTCAACGCCGGGACGGTAATTGCAATGATTGCTTTGAGC
>CAVLAV010000058.1:0-9030 GCA_963660735.1 bacterium | reverse complement strand
TCTCTATAATTTCTTATAAATAATTATAACTTTCTATGCAGTTGTCAATCTTCAAACACCCGAAAAGCGGGTTGCCACGCACAACTAACCGTTGCTCTCAAACGTGAGCCTACATATAATACCATACTTGTAAATAGTTGTCAAGCAAATTTTCAAGTATTTTCAAAAAAATTCGACTTTTTTTGAAAATTTATTTTTTACCCGAAAAAAATCGGGAGATTGCGTTTTGCGGCAATCTCCCCAAGCCTTAAAATTTCACTTCTACCGTAGTGCCTTCGCCGTAACGCGAGCGGACGACGGGTTCGGCGTTATAAAGCGCGCAAACGTGTTTGACTATACTGAGTCCCAGCCCCGTGCCGCCCGTTTCGCGCGAGCGGGATTTGTTTACGCGATAAAACCTCTCGAAAATTCTGTCGAGGTGTTTTTCCTCTATGCCGATGCCGTTATCCTTAACGCGCAATACGACTTTGCCGTTCTCTTTAAACACCGAAACTTCCACCTTGCCGTTTTCATTATTATATCTTATAGCGTTTTCGACGAGGTTTTTAACGAGTTCCACGGCGTGTTCGCGTTCCATTTTTACGACGCCCTCGCCGCTTACCGAAACGCTTACTTTTTTGCTTGCCGCAAGCGGAGCGAGGCTTTCGGCGACTTCGGTCGCTATTTTGCCTAAATCGAGATCTTCGGCGTCGGCGATTTTGCCGCCGTTTTCGAGTTTTGAAAGGTCGAGCATATCGCCTATAAGCGATACGAGCCGCGTAATTTCTTTATCCGATTTTGCGGTAAACGATTTTATCTCTTCGTCGGACGTTTTAAGAGCGATAAGGTCGTTAAATCCCTTGATTGCCGTAAGCGGAGTTTTCAACTCGTGCGAGGCGTTGGCGAAAAATTCTTCGCGCATTTTTTCGCCGTTACGGATTTGCGTTATATCGGTAAGCACGACCACCGCGAAAGAATTTTCGAGCGCGCGCGCGGTAACCATATATATTTTGCCCTCGTCGGCATACTCGAACGAGCGGGTTTCGTGCAAAGTAACGGCTTTGCTAAGTTCGGAAAGGAATTTTTCGTCGGCGGTTAAAGCGGTGTATTTTCTGCCGATAAAGCCGTCGCCGCCGAATACTCCGCAAGCGACCTTATTCATAACGGTAACTATGCCGTCGGCATCGATTACGGTAATGCCGTCGGAAACGTTTGCAAGCACGTAATCGAGCCGTTCTCTTTCGGTATTTGCCTCGTTAATGCTGTTTTGCAATTTTTCGCTCACGTCGGCGATTTCGCCGAGCATTTCGCGCACGTCGGGATCGGACTCCTTATCGTAAGAACGGTTGACTTTTTCACCGTTATTGACCGCCGCAAGGGTATTTTTAACCTCTTCGAGCGGTTTGACGAGATTTACGGTTGCCAAAATGCCCGCTATATAGGAAACGAACAACACGCTTATAAGCACGTAAACGTAAGTAGGCAAAGCGTTGAACACGTATTGATTTACCGCCTCGACCTTTATAGCCGCCCTGACTATAACGAAAGTATCGCCGACGACAACTTTTTTGGCGTAGTACACCATATCCGCGCCGAGCGATTCGCTCTTACGGGTAACGACTTTGGGATTATCCTCCCACGCGGCGGTGATTTCCTCGCGATTTTCGTGAGGCTTGCCTACGAGATCTTCGTCCTGACTATCGGATTTAACCGTCTTATCCGCGTTGATTACGGTTATACGAATATCTTTCGGCGCGGTTGCGGCGATATTATCCGAATAATTTGCGGCGTAAATATCCGTTACGGTAACAACTTGTTTTTCCGCCTCTTCGAGGTGCGACTTTTTAATGAGCGATATTCCCGAAAAGAACACGATTAAAAGCGCGAGAGTAACTATTACTATATTGAATATAACTATTTTATTTTTCATTTTAAAACGTAACCCACGCCTCTTATCGTGGACAATTCCGCGGCGGACGCCGAAAGAATTTTTCTTAAATCGCCGATATGAATATCGAGCGTTCTCGTTTCGCCGTAATCTACGCCCCACACTGCGTCTAAAAGGTCGTCGCGGCGCATTACCTTTTGTGCGTTGATAACGAGCAGTTTTAAAAGTTCGTATTGTTTCAAAGTTAATTTTTCGTTTTTGCCGCCCACGGTTACGGTATGAGTATTATCGTCTATTACTATATCCTTATACTCGTAGACCACGGGTTTTATCTTTGTCGAACGCAGTTTGGCATTTATCCTTGCGACGAGTTCCAGCACGCCGAAAGGCTTTGCCAAATAATCGTCCGCGCCGAGATTAAGTCCCTTAACCTTATCTATTTCGGTGTTCTTGGCGGAAACCATAATTACGGGAATATCGGCGGTATTCGCGTTATAGCGCAACTTTTTGAGTATTTCGTAGCCGTCCGCGCCGTCGAGCATTATATCGAGTATAATAAGACGAGGCAACTCGGTTTTAAGCGCGGCGGAAAGTTCCTCCCAACACGAAAAACAGCGAGGCTCGAATCCCGCGCCGCTTAAAGCGAATTCGTACACTTCGCGAATGGACTGTTCGTCGTCTACCGCGTAAATAAGTTTGTCGCTATTCATAGATACACCTTTTAATAAGTTTATTTTGAACGAAAGTTTCGGGCGTTATGACTTTTCCCTGAAAAAGTGTGCGGTATATTCCAACGGATTGCCGCGGTCGCATTTACCCTATTCAACGATAAAGGCTAACGCCTTACAAAAACCTGACGGTTTTTAGCGTTTTTGAAAAAACGCCTATCGTTTTATGAATGCCGTCGTTCGCAAACCCTTGCAAGCAAGTTTGCTCGTTCGGCATTGACGCAATGACAATAAATTAGCCGTCAGCCGATTTTATGGTAACCCGTAGCGGCGTATTCCACCCATTCGCCGATGTTGACGGCGTGGTCGCCTATTCTTTCGAGATACTTGGCTATCATCATAAACAATATCGCCTGATCTGCGGTTTCGGGATTTTTACGGATAAGTTCCACGAGGTCGTGTTTGACGGTTTCAAACAACTCGTCTACGCGATCGTCGCGCTTATCAAGTCCGCGGGCGGTTTCCAAATCGCGGTTTATATAACTCGTAACGCCGTCCTTTACCATTTTTATGACGATTTTAGCCATCATTTCGATATGTTCGGGTTCTTTTATAAAGTCCTCCGTACCGAATTGCAAGGATATTTCGGAAATATCCGCCGCCTGATCGGCTATTCTTTCAAGGTCGGTAATCATTTTGAGCGCGGCGGAAACGTCGCGGAAATCGCTCGCCACGGGGTGCTCCATAAGCAAAATTTTCAAACAATCCTGCTCTATTTCCCTTTCGGCGTTGTCTACGTTTTTATCCTCGCGGATAACCTCGCGCGCGAGGTCGTCGTCGCGGTGTTTGAGCGCGTTTATAGATTTTTCTATCGCAAGTTCGGTCTTGTGGCACATATCCACGAGTTTATCGAAAACCGTATTAAGTTCGGCTTCGTATTTACTTCTTATACTCATTATAACTTTTTTCACTCCTTTTTACAAGCGTTTTTTAAAAATATTTTAACCGAAACGCCCCGTAATGTAATTTTCGGTGCGTTTATCCTCGGGTGCGGAGAAGATTTTTTCGGTATCGCCGTATTCAACGAGTTCGCCGAGCAAAAAGAACGCCGTTTTATCGGCAATACGCGTAGCCTGCTGCATATTGTGCGTAACTATAACTACGGTAATATTCTTTTTGAGTTCCTCAATAAGTTCCTCTATCTTGCCCGTGGAAATGGGGTCGAGCGCGGAAGTCGGCTCGTCCATCAAAAGCACCTGCGGATTAGCCGCCAGAGCGCGCGCGATGCAAAGTCTTTGTTGTTGACCGCCCGACAAACCGAGCGCGGATTTGTCGAGTCTGTCTTTAAGTTCGTTCCACATAGACGCGCCTATAAGAGATTTTTCGACTATTTCGTCCAACTCCGCGCGCTTACGAATACCGAGCGTGCGCGGACCGTAAGCAACGTTATCGTAAACGCTCATCGGGAACGGATTAGGCTTTTGGAAAACCATACCCACGTTGCGGCGGAGTTCGTTTACGTCGATTTTGTCGTAAATATTCACCTCGCCCACTTTAAATTCGCCCTCTATACGGCAACCTTCCACAAGGTCGTTCATACGGTTGAAACACTTTAAAAAAGTGGACTTGCCGCAACCCGAAGGACCTATGAAAGCGGTGGCTTTCTTTTCGGGAATTTCTATATTTACGCCTTTAAGCGCGTGGAATTCGCCGTACCAAAGGTTAGCGTTTTTTACCGAAACCGCACCGCCGTAAGAGGCATTTAAGGCTACCTCGTTATTTCTTTTTAACATTTGCCGTACTTCCTTTTAATTTTTTGTTTAACTTTTTGCCTATAAGATTTGCGAGCGCGTTGAGCGCAAGGACTATGACGAGCAGTACGAACGCCGTAGCGTAAGCCTCGTTTACGTGTCTGCCCTCGCCCGCGAGTTTATACAGCGCGACCGCAAGCGTAGTGCCGCTGTCGGTTACGCCAGTGGGCATAGGCGATATGGTAGAACCCATAGTGTACATAAACGGAGCGGATTCGGAAACCACCCTGCCCATAGCCAACACCACCGCCGAGAGTATACCCGGGAGCGCGCTCGGCAAAACGACCTTGAATATGGTACGGATTTTGCCCGCGCCGAGCGCGTAACTGCCCTCGCGCAGACTGTCCGAAACCGATTTAAGGCTTTCCTCGGTGGAGCGCACCACGGTGGGCAAAAGCATAAGCGAAATAGTAAAACTGCCCGCTAAAATGGAGGTCTTGCCGCCGAACCACACCACGAAAGTTACCATACCGAAAAGCGCGTAGACGATAGACGGTATACCGCTTAAAATATCCACCGCGGAGCGGATAACTTTAACTATTTTACTGCCTTTTTTAGTGTATTCGTTTAAGAATATTGCCGTAAACACGCCCACGGGGATAGCGATAATCAAACTTATAAGGACGGTTAAAAGCGTAGCCACTATCGAAGGCAAAATACTTATTTCGCCCGCGAGCTCGTACTTGCCGAACAAAAGTTGCAAGTTAAGGTGCGGTATACCCATAACGCACACGAAACCTATTATGGATATAAGCCCTATCGCCGCAAACGCCGCGCAAATATAGGAGAATATTCTGCCGATTTTTTCTATCTTTATGTTATAGTTAAACGCGGATAACCATTCTATATTGCGTTTTCTTTTGGCTTTGTCCTTTTTCCTGTCCTTCGTTACGAAACCTAAAAGCAGGTTTATAAGGAATATAAACACCAAAAGCACCACGCCCGTTGCGATAAGCGCGCCGAGTTGAACTTCGCCCGCGTAACCCATTTCCATTACGATATTCGCGGTTAAAACTCTGAAACTTTTAAACAGCCCTTCAGGATAGTTTACGGAGTTGCCCGCAACCATAATAACCGCCATAGTTTCGCCTACCGCTCTGCCTACGCCTAACACTATCGAGGCGATTATTCCCGATTTAGCCGCGGGAACGACCGCGCCGAATACCGCTTGTTCGTGAGTTGCGCCGAGCGCCCTCGCGCCCTCGTAATAACTTTGCGGAACGGCGTCTATACTCGTTTTGGAAAGCGACACTACGGTGGGCAATATCATAAGCCCTAACACGAGCGAAACCGCAAGCAGTCCCGCGCCGCTACCGTTTGCCGAAAAAGTACCGAGCATAGGCAGTAACACTTTCATTCCGAAAAAGCCGAATATTACGGACGGAATACCCGCAAGCAGGTTGATTACCGTGGTAAATACCGCCTTTAACTTTTCGGGGCAAAACTTGGAAATAAACACCGCGGTGAAAAATCCGAGTACGCCGCCGAAAGTTACCGACCCGACGGTCGCTACGAGCGTACCTATAATCATTTTAAATACGCCGTATCTGCCTTTAAGTTCGCCGCCGTAATTATCCGAGGAATCGGGCGTCCACTTATCGCCGAAAACGAAATTGAAAAAACCTATTTTTTTAAATGCGGGTATGCTTTCGGCTATAAGAAAGACGAATATGGCGATTACCGCAATTATACATATAACTGCGGTAAAGGCGAACAAGCATTTATAAAACTTTTCTTTTGCTCTTGCTCTGTTCATTATTTTATATCTTCAAACTTTTTGATTTTGCCCGTGTAGATATCTTTAAGCGTCTGCGCGTTTATATCGGATATCTTATCGTTATTCTTATTTACTATTACGGCTACCGCGTCGAGGCAAAGAGTAGTTTCGGTGTAAGCCTCGTTTGCGCTCGAAGAACTCGCAAGACCTATTACGTTACCGGTAGTATCTTCTTTAGCCGCCGTTCTGCCGCCGCTCGAACCGGGGAAGTCGAAGGTGAATTGTACCGCGCTTACCTTATCGCCGCCGAGTTTTTTGTATTCCGCAACGAGGTATTTAATCATATCTTCCATCGAGGTCGAGCCTTTCAGAATTACCGTGCCGCTGAGTGCCTCTGCGGGTACTGCGTAATCTTTACGGGTATCGAAGTCCGCGGTGGTAATGCCTTTTTCTTTAATTATAGCCGCCTCTGCGGTTTTGGACATAGCGTAGTCGAAAAAGTCTTTCGCCGCCGCGGTAAGCGTTACGTTATTGTTGGTAAGGAGCAGGAACGGACGCTGAATTTTATATTTGCCTGCGCGAACGTTCTCTTCGGTGGGTTCTACGCCTTCTACCTTCAGGGCTTTGACGCTGTCGTCTACGGATGCAAGCGATATATAACCGATTGCGGTTTGGGTGTTGGCTACTTTCTCACGAACGTTGCCCGTGCTGCTGTATTCTTCTTTATCGGAAGTAAGTTCGTCGGCGGTAAGACCTACGTATTTATCGAACGCCTCTCTCGTTCCGCTCGCCGCCTCGCGGCACACTACGAGTATGTTCTTGCTGCCGCTTGCGCAACCCGTAAACGCAAACAGGGTTATTGCGGACAACACAGCCGCAACTATTGCCATTAACTTTCTTTTCATAATTTGTTCTCCTTTTTACTTTTATTCTTATTTTAGTTTCGCTACTCGGTTTGCGGTCATCACCGCTCGCTTTTTACGCCTATATTATACCTCGGATGAAAAATCTTAACAGGCGAAAATAGGTAAAACAATCGTAAAGTTTACGTAAAGTCGCGTAAAGATTAACGCTTGCGCAAATGAGCAACTGCGAAATATAGCAATATAACAACCCGTCGATAACCGTAATACAATCCTCTGCAGTCATTGCGAGGGAGTGAAACGACCGCGGCAATCCCCCAAACCAAGTGCGTCATATTGAGCGTTAGCGAAATATCCCACGACCAAAGTGAGGAGAATATACGCCCATCAGTTCTTCGGTGGGATTCTTCACTACGTTCAGAATGACGTAAAATAAAAAAGTCCGTCATATTGAACGCAAGCGAAATATCCAACGACCGTAGTGAGGAGTATACGTATCGTCGGTTATTCGACGTGCTTTCTAAAAATTTTTCAATATTTTTTCCAAAACCCCTTTAAAACGCTTTACAACTTTAGCCGAATAAAGTATAATATGCTCGTTATTTCACTTTATCGCATTAAAGTGTTAAAGTAAGGAGATTAAAACTTATGAAAAAATTACTATCCGCTTTTACTTCTTTATTATTATGTATAGCGTGCGCCGTAGCGGCTACGGGGTGCTCTAAAAGCGAAAGCAATCTTGCTATGGGCAAAGAACTTATGACTTACGATTCTCAACTCGACGCGCTTAAAAACCTGAACGAAAAGACCGTTGACGCCGCCGTTATAGATTCGGTTATGGCGGGATATTACGTAAACAACGGTTCTTTCGTCGGCAAACTCGTTATTAAAGATTTCGACCTTGCAACCGAGCAGTACGGTATTGCCGCTAAAAAAGGCAACGACGCGCTCATTTCTAAAATCAACGACGCGCTTATCGCCCTGTCCGATACCGATTACGCCGACACAGCCGAAAAATACGGTCTTGCAAGCGAAAAACTCATAACCGCGCAAACCGTAAACGACAAGGCAAACGCGACCGACGGTTCTTGGCAAAAAATAGTCGAAAGAAAAAAAGTAGTTATAGGCTACACCGTTTTCGCCCCTATCGCCTACGATGACGACGGACTTACGGGTTTCGATATAGATCTTGCGAAAGCGGTTTTCAAATATCTCGACGAAAGCGTGGTATGCGAATTTCAACTTATCAAATGGGAACAAAAAGAGGCTGCGCTTGAAAACGGAACTATCGACCTCGTTTGGAACGGTCTTACCATAACCGACGAAAGACTTGCGCAAATGAGCATATCTCTGCCTTACCTACGCAACAAGCAAGTCGTGGTTATAAGAAAGGACGACGAAAACAAATATACCGACAAAAAGTCGCTTGATAGCGCGATTATCGGCGTAGAAAAAGGCTCGGCGGGCGAAGACGCCGTTAAAGGCTGAAATGGAAAATTTTGCTTATATTATGCAAAGGCTGCTCGAAGGTTTCGGGCAGACCGTTTTGCTTTTTACGATAACTATAATATTCAGTTTGCCGCTCGGCGTGTTGCTCGCGCTCGGCGCACTTTCCTCTTTCAAGCCGCTCAAATACTTAATAAAGTGCCTCGTTTGGGTGATTAGAGGAACGCCCCTTATATTGCAGATAATGTTCATTCAGGCACTGCCCAACACTATATTTAAGGTGGGACTTGCGCAAATTTCTTCCGCACTCAACTGCAAGGTGCGCGACGTACAGTTTATCTTCGTCGCGATAGCGTTTATCATAAACTACGCCTGCTATTTTTCGGAAATATTCCGCGCAGGCATAGAGAGCATACCAAAGGGACAAACCGAGGCAGGCAAAGTTTTAGGACTTACGCAAAGGCAAATTTTTACCAAAATAATACTTATGCAAGTGGTAAAACGCACCGTTCCGCCAGTCGGAAACGAGATAATCACGCTCGTAAAGGATACCGCCCTCGCCTCGGTCGCGGGCGTTATCGACCTATACAACGCCGCCGCGAGCGCAGTCAACAAGTTGGTTATTTTAACGCCGTTCGTGTACGCCGCCGTGTTTTAC
>CAVLAV010000057.1:0-9042 GCA_963660735.1 bacterium | reverse complement strand
AATAAGTTGCGCATACTTGAACGCAAAGTTATTTTTACTTGGTTTTCGCCGACTTTAAGCATATCGGTTATATCGCCCTTACTATCGAGCGTAAACAGCCTTTCTCTGCCGTTTACCTCGACTTTCGCGGTCATAAATCTGCCGCGTATATCGAGTATCGCCTTGCCGTTTTCGGGTTTTGCAATCTTGCCCGAAAGCGTTATTTCGCCTTTAAAGAACGGATAGCCGTTTTCGCAAAGTTTATCCGTTACGGGCGGCAAATTTGTGCGTTTTGAAAGCGAATAATCCTTATTAACTATAAAATCGCCTTTTAGATATGCGTTCTCAATCGAAGTATCGTAATATAGGCAGTTTCTTAAACTTTCGGTTGCGAGCGGGTCGAACAACGCGAAACGAACTCCGTCGTGTTGGTAGAAATTTATAGCGTACTCGAATACGTTTTCTCCCGTCTGGACGAAATCGGTAATATCACTCTCTACAAAGTTTACGTCGTAATCGTTTTTGCCGAATTTTATTTTCTTGCCGTTTACGGTTGCCGAAAGTAAGTCTGCACGCTCCATTATAAGTTTAAGCGGCATTTTTTCGTTCAAAGTAAACTTTTGACGAACGGTGATTTTACCCTTATAATCTTCGTACAATAAATCCTCGAATATACCGGGTATAGCGCGATTAGCGGCAAAATTTTTGCCGTCTTTGCTTATTTGCGCGTAGTCCATTACGAGATAATTTTCGGTAATATTCGTTACCGCAAAATCAGCCGTATGATCGACTTCGGTTACGCTTTCGTTTGCGCGTTTTGCGTTATCGCTTTTTATAAGTATTACGCTGTCGCTTGCGGGAATAGTAATTTTATCGGTTATATCGCTTTCTTCGAGCGTTTCGAGATTGAGCGCGCGATATTCTTTTTCCGCAACCGTAATTTCGACCTCGCTCGCCTCGTCGTAAGAAGTATTTTTTATAAATAAAAACTCGCCTATCTCGCCGCCGCGCGCCGTTAAAATACTCTTGCCGTCTTGGCACACATACTTAATTCTTCTTGCCGATAAAACTTCGTCTAAAGATACGTTGCCGCAAAGCGAAACTTCCTCGCGTTTACCGTCTATAAAAGCGGGTTTTGAAAGTAAACAAAGTTTACCCGTATAGCCTTTCAAAACGTTGTAAGTCGAAGAGGAAAGATTGCGCATTTTGGGCAAAATTACGGTATCGTAAACACACTCGCCGACTTTTAAAACGCCGTTTTCGGCTTTGCCGTGTCTTTCCAAAATTCGCTCGTCTATGAGTTGATACTCGACGCCGCTCTTTCGTAAAACGGTTAAAAACTCTTTAAAATCTTCTTCCGTATGCTTTACGCTCTCGTAATCTTCGTCGCGGATATAATCGAGCCAAATATCGCGGACGGGGTTTATTACGCCCACTTTTGCGGTTTCTTTCGTGTTGACGATTATGTATGAAAGTCGGGCGAAATAGTCGTTAAACGCCTTAAAACCTTCGTTCCAGTTGCCGTGAGGTCCGAATACGGGCGGATGGTCTATGCGCCCGAGCCCCGCAACCGAATACGGATAGAGGTGTTGACACATAACGTTTACACCGCCGAAATACTGAAATTCCGCTATACTTTTAAGTTCCTTCGGAGTTACGTCGTAACCCGAACAACCGAAACTTTCCGTTAAAATTCTCTTTTTGCCGAGTTGAGCCGACGCACCTGAAACCTGTTTTATCGAAAGTTCGCCGCCGCAAAATCTGCCGAGCCAATCTATTCCGGGGATATCCTCGTATTCGTAACTCGGCGTTACGGATGCACCTCCCCACATTTGCGTAAACAAACCGTTTTCCTCAACGGAATGTCCCGTAAGTTTGCAGTTATGCGCACCGCACCACTCGTATATCTTTTTATAAAAGTTTTCTACGTATAATTTATTGAGCGTTTTAAAATATTTTTCGCGGAAAGCGTAGCCGCGCTCGTCTTTACGGAACAGCCATATAAGTCCGTCCCTTATATCCTCGCCGTCTTTTTCAAATTCGACTTCGGCAGATGGCGCGTAAGGCGTTCCCCAACGGTAATATTGCGGCTCGTCGGTGAAAAAACCGACCAACTCTTTGCCGAAATACTCCTTAAAACGTTCGTAATATTTTTCGTGCGTTTCGCGTATAAATGCGTCAACCGCGTCGGGATTTAAAATATCCGAGTTGGCGGGACTTATGCGCAAATACACGTTATGATATTCCTTTGCTTCGTCGAGCGGTTTTTCCACGCGGATAAAGCCTTTTATATCGTCGGTAATATAAGTCGCGAAAGCCGACTTATCGTACTCGCCGACGGAATACTCCAGATATCTTGCGCGGAAATCCTCGTTTTCGAGCAGTTTGCCGCCGACGAATCCGCTCGGCCAACCGTTTTCGTCGTACACCCACGCGTCCATACCCGTTTCGCGCGCCTTGTCTAGGCAGGCTTTAACGCACGAAAACCACTTTTCGCCGAGATATTCATCTTTCAGCCCCGTCCTTGCGTGCATAATAAAGCCGCCTATGCCCGCGGCTTTCATTTCGTCTATTTGTTTAATTAGTTCGCCCTCGTCGAGAGAGTTATTCCACGACCAGAACGGTATGCTTCTGTAATCTTTTAATTCGCCGCAAAGCGCGGTCTTTAATTCGTTTTTCATAGTCAAGAGTATAACACATCCACAACCGAAAGTCAAGGTATATTATTAAATTTTTCCGCCCGTTTCAATTATTTTTTTGTAATAAAACGCCGACTCCTTAATAGTGCGTTTTTGGGTTTGATAATCAACGTGAATGAGTCCGAAACGGGCGTCGTAACCGATTGTCCACTCGAAATTATCCATAAGCGACCAGTATTGATAACCTATAACGGGTACGCCCTCTTCGGCGGCGCGTTTAAGTTGTTCGATATGCTTTTTGATATAGTACGCGCGTTGAGGATCGTAAACTTTGCCGTCGTCGTAAACGAAATCTTCGCAGGCTATTCCGTTTTCGGTTATGAAAATAGGCAAGCCGTACCGTTTATATGCGAATTTCGCGGCGTAATAAATACTTTCGGGAACGATTTCCCACCCGAGCGCACTTCTCGGCATACCTTGTTTATACACCTCGGAAGAATTATCCGAACGATACACGTTAAACGCATAAAAATCGAGCGGTTCGCAAATATTTTTTAAATCTTCCTTACTCAAAAAGTCCGCGCCGTAAGCGGCAACGCCTTTAACCATAGGGTCGCCCCATTGTCCCGCGTAACCTTTAAAAGTTTGCGTATACGCGCGTTCGAGTTCTTCTGCCGAATCGTTTACGGGCATCGTGAGCGACGCGGTAGGCGCAAAGCCTATTTTTGGTGGCAAAACGGAATATTTCCTTATCGTTCGGACAACCTCGCCGTGCGCAAGCATTACGGTGCGCATTATTTTTTGCACGATAAATTTGCCGTTTTTTTGAAAGGGTGCGAGCCAACCGCCCTCGTAGCCACCGTGAACGAAACATTGCGGCTCGTTAAAAGTTATCCAAAAGCGAATTTTATCCGACAACGCGCAAACGACGGTTTTTACGAAATTAGCGAAAAGCAAAACGAATTCGTCGGACAAAAATCCGCCATTTTCGTACACCCACACGGGCATATCCCAGTGATAAAGCGTGCATATAGGTTCTATACCGTTTTTTACGAGTTCGGCGGTAAGATTTTTATAAAAGTTTAAGCCGTTTTCGTTTACGGTTTGAGTTTTATCGTTGAAAATACGCGCCCAACTGATAGAAAAACGATAACTGTTTAAACCTATTTTTTTCATCAGCGCGACGTCCTCTTTATAGCGGTGATAATGGTCGCAGGCGACCTTGCAATTTTCGCCGTAACGAACGTTGCCGTCGGCGGTAACGTCCCATACGGTTAAACCTTTATCCTCTTTATACGCGCCTTCTATTTGGGGCGCGGCGGTCGCCGCGCCCCATAAAAAGTCTTTCGGGAATACGAATTCGTTATTTCTCATTTAATTCACTCCACCTTTTTTTCAAAAAGAACGCCGCCGCTTTGGGTTGCCGCTCGCGGGTGAAAATCCCCTTACGGTTGCCGTGCACGCGGATTACGCCCTGCTTGGTTTTAAAATCGGCAAAATTCCATACGTGTTCGCCGACGACGAACGGCATTTTGTCAAACGCGGCGCAACACTCGGCAAGCATTTCGCATTGATACTCCTCGGAAAAAGCCTCCGACGGCAGTGAATGATACCCCTCGATAGTATCCGCTCCGAATTCGGTAACTATAATCGGCTTGCCGTATTTTTCGTGCCACGCGGTAAGTTCACTCAAAAACTTTTCCTGCGTTTTATTTAAAAAGCCGTGTTCTTCGTACCAACCGTAATAGCGGTTTAACGCGGTAAAATCTACCAAATCGGCAACTTTACTTACTTGTTCCAACTTGGTAACTTCGGGCAAAGTTATAGGTAGATTAGTAAGCGAGCGAGTATACTCTATAACGCCTTTGAAATACGCTCGGGAAGAGTCCTCTTCGGTAGCGGGTTCGTTGGCGACGCTTATCATAACCACGCACGGGTGATTTTTATCTCTGTCCCAAAGTTGCGATATAACGCGTTTATGCAAACTTTGAGTTTGCCCGTTGAGCCTGTCGGGGGTAAAGTTGCCCTCGCCGCGAAAAGCGTTCAGACCAACGGCGGGCACTTCGTCTATTACCATTATGCCGTACTCGTCGGCGAGAGTCATAAACTCTTCGGAATACGGATAATGCGTGGTGCGGACGGAATTCACGCCGAGCCATTTTAAAAGTTCAAAATCTCTTACGTTTACCGCGCAGTTATTGCCCTTGCCCGAGATAAAAAAGTCCTCGTGCATACCGCAACCTTTAAGATAGACTTTTTTATCGTTTAGATAAAGTCCGTTATTATCGAAAGTAACTTTTCGCACGCCGAATTTTTGTTTGTACTCGTCGCCGTCGCACTTAACGGTTAAAGTATACAAATAAGGATGCTCCGTACTCCATAATTCGGGTTTTTCGATAAACAAATCGCCGCTATCGCTTTCGGCGACTTTCGCGCCTTCCTCGTCGCTGATAATATACGAAAAACGCCCCGAGCCGCCCTTTACCTCGGCTTTAACTTTACGATAATCGCCGCATACTACGGTTTTTATAGTAATATCTTCTATTCCGCCGCGCGGTAGCGAGTAAACGAGTACGTCGCGATGAATACCCGTATAATTATAAAAATCGAAGTTTATGGTCTGCCTGCCGTCGGGTTCGATACGCCCCGGCGGAATAGTCTGATAAGTCAATCTGTTGTCTATTATAACGGTAAGGCGATTTTCCTCTTTTAAATTTTCAAGGTGCAAATCCACGGGCAAAAATCCGCTTGCGCCCTCGCCGATAAGTTTGCCGTTTAAGTAGACCTCGCATTTGTGGCTCGCCGCGCCTATCCTTAAACGATACTCGTTTTTTTGATTTACGGGCAAGGAAAACTCGCACTCGTAAACGACTTTACCGACGAAATCTCGCAGAGATTTATCCGTCGTTATATCGTTATAACTCGACGGAACAGGCATTAAAGCGACGCGTTTTAAAGGTTTTTCGGACGAATAACCTTGCGTTACGGTAGAAAATTTCCATAAACCGTTCAGATTTAAAACCGACCTTTTGGAATTGCTTACGGGATATAACATAAATTATTTACTTCCTTTTTTAAAGTAATCGACGTAACCTTTGCCGAGCAAATACGCCAAAAACGCCTGCGCGTAAATTCTTACGCCGAAATCGTTGGGGTGGTTTACGTTGTTATCGGTAAAATCGCGATAGCGAATTATGCCGTCGTCGCCGTAAAGATTTATCGTGAGCGAAGTCATATCGAGCAACGCAACGCCGTATTTTTCCCGAAGTTTGCGGTCAGCATCAATAAACTTGCATTGATTGCCGTACCAACGGCTTTGCGGATTCGGTACGGAAGTTGCTACGAGCATAATTTGCGTATTCGGCAAACTTTCGCGCGTTTTTAAAATCATTTTTTCGGCTAAATCGTAAAATTCTTCCACGCTCTTTCCGCCGTCGTTCATACCGAAGGCTAAAACAAGCAAATCGGGCGAACGCGATATTACGTTTTCGTAGTAATTTTCCAAGCCCCAAACGCTGTCCTTGCCGCCAACCGCCGTATTTTCGTACACGAGGTTTTCGTTGCCCGAATACCGTTTTAAAAATTCGTAAGTTAGTACGGGCCACATATCCACGAACGGCTGTCTACGGCAAGCCGCGCTTGCGTCCGCGCCTTCGGTGATACTGTCGCCGTAATAAAGAATTTTGGCGGGTTTACTGCTTTTTAAAAGTTTTAAAAACTCTTCGCAGGCGGGGTTATCGGGCACGGCGAAAATTTCGTCGGCTTTAACGGGCGCGTCTTTGCGATCGTAACTGATCCTTGCAGAGTTGCGCGAGATATTGCCGAAAACGAAATACCGATTTTTACCGTCGGGGAAAGTCATTTTTTCGGGATTTACTCCCACGTTTATTCGGTCGGGTTCGGAGCGGTAAAATTCGTCTTTTTTAAAATACGGTATTTCGTCGGACAAAATTACGACCTGATCGTCTTTAATCTCGTAATCCTTACCGTATGCGTAAGTTTTCGTCTTTTCGTAGTTCGTCATAACTACGCGCCCGTTTAATTCGGGTTTATAGATAAGCGGAACTTTATCGTCTTTACCTAAAAAAGTAATTACCTCTTCTTCTATCCTATCGCAAGCGGTAAACGGCCTTAAAAGTTTATAAAGTTCTTCCTCGTCGATATTATCGAATACGGAATTTATCCCGCAGTTATCGAATTTAAACGAGCCGTGGCTGCGCGACGAACATTCGGGATACAATTTGCTTTTTTCGCGAACGTTACCTTTAATAGTTATATCCTGCACTCCGCGAGCGTAAACCATACCGTTTATGCAACCTATAAAGCGATTATTGAGTATTTTAAGCGAGCCGTGGTAATATTTTGCCTCTTCAACGGAATCGTACACGGGGCGCACGCAGACGGCGTAACTGCCCGACGAATAATTACAGTCGTTAAAAGTACAATTTTGTACGGTTACTTCCTCGCACCTGCCCGACTCGAACCAGTAATCGTTGTCGCCCGCAAGTTCCACGCCGTGTTCGCAGTCGGAAAATTCGCAATTTTGCACTATAGTTTTCTTGCTTGAATTAAGCAATATTCCGCGCGGACGATTGTTACCGACTTTTACTCCGTCGATAAATACCTCGGGCATTCGGTGATAGTTGCAAGCCAAATCGCCCGACGATATACCTTTAATATCGCCCGAAAGGACGAGTTTTATGGTATCGGGAGCAATCAATTCGCTGCTTTTAACGACGGGCGCGCAAACTTCTTTAACCGTAGAACCCTTATAGAATTTTATCTCGTCGCCCGCCTTAAATACGTTTACGTGCTTTTGTTGTTCGTGCTGTATTTTAAGCCAAACCGCGTCGCCGTCGATATTTTCTACGCGCGAGTAGTTGCCGTGAATATTCATTCCGTCGTCCATCATATTGAAAAACGAACAATTTTCCACGGTGAGTTTACCCGAACATTGTATAAAGTGCGTGGCGTCGCAAACGCAAGCGAGCATACCGTGCCTGCCGTTTAACCGCGTATTTACCTCAGACAAAGTTAAATTTTCACAAAGTTGCGCGACTACGCCCATAGACGGAGAATAATTTAAGGTTAAACCCGATATACGCGCGTTTTTACAGTCGCTTAAAAACACTGCCTGTTCGTCGCGGCGTCTATGACTGCAGAGCAATAAAATTTCGCCTTCGACCATATTTTTAACGACTTCGGAGCGTAAAACTATTTTTCCGTCCTTTTTATAAAACTCCGCCGCTTTATACGCGCCGCCCCGCCGTTTATCTTCCGTAAAATCCAAAAAATAATAAGGTTTATCGTAAAGCGGGCGTTTTTTACCTTCGCCGAACTGCATAGCGAGCGTAGCGACGAGTTTATCGCCGCAGGCGTAAGTTCCGTTTTCGGTTATTTCAAGCAAAAAGCCGTCGCGCGTACTTATAAACGCCTCGTCGCCGACTATCTTTTCTATCAAACATTCGTAGTGATAATTCTTTTCGTAATCTACGATGAAATTTTTAAGCGTTACGCCCTCGCAACCGCTAAACCCGAAAGCCGAAACCTCGTCGGTAAGCAATATAGTCGCGCCGTTGCCGTTTACGGTAATTCCCTTTTTATTCTCGAAATAAAATATAACGCTTTTTTCGCCGTAATCGTTGTTGGAAAGCCCTATCGACTTTTTAAACGCCGTTTTTTCGGAGAACGAATAAACGCTTTTTTCAAATTCTATCGAATCGCCGTCGCTCACGCTTTCGACTATCTCGGCTATTTTCTCCGCGCCAAAGTCTTTCGCGATTTTATAAATTTTGCCCTGCGGATATAGTTTTTCCTGCATTTTTAGTCCTTCGACCGCATTTCGTCATATTTTACAATTTTTTCGGCACGATAATATTGTAAAATTACGCCAAAACATTGTAAAATGCGACCTGCGGTCAATTATTTTTTATTTTCGTTTTACAATTTGTCTTTCAAATATTATACTTTTATCGTACTTTAAGAGCCGATAAGGGAAAGGTGTTACGCTACGATGAAAATCAATCCGTGTATAGAATCCGTTGAAATGAATTACTTTACGAAATATTTTAACGATAAAAACAGTCCCATAAAAACCGAAACTCTGCACGAACACGACAATTACGAATTGTTCGTTATGTTGGAGGGCGAAATAACCTATCACGTTGCGGGTACGGATTATTTTCCGCAGTCCACGCAAATAATAGTAGTTCCGCCGCGCGTCAAGCACAAAATAACGATAAATTCGGACAACAGTCAACACCCGTTGATACGCGGCATAAACATAAGATTTAACCTCGTTACGGACGAAACCAACGATTTTTTCAGGCAAATGTTTTCTTCGCCGCTCGTAATGGACGCCAAGCCGTACCCCGAAATTATAGTGCTTATACACAATATAGCCCGCTACGACGCGCTTTTTACC